>NZ_JAGTJY010000349.1:0-1821 GCF_018195695.1 Achromobacter sp. Marseille-Q0513
CCCCCCTGCCCGGGTCGTCCGCCCCTCAACATCGGACGAGTCTTACTTCTTCAGTGTCGCGCCAGCATCAGATCCAGGTTCTGCACCGCCGCGCCCGACGCGCCCTTGCCCAGGTTGTCGAACACGGCGGCGAGCAGCGCCTGTCCCTCGGCGGCGTTGCCATGCACCGACAGGCGCAGGTCGTTGGTGCCGTTCAGCGCCTGCGGCTCCAGCCGCGCCTGCGCCGCCGATTCCTCCAGCGACGCGACCTGCACGTGGCGCGACCCGGCATAGCGCTCGGCCAGGCAGGCTTGCAGGGCGGCGAGATCCGCGCCGACCGGCAGCAGCCGCAGTTGCAGCGGCACGGTCAGCACGATGCCCTGGCGGAACGCGCCATACGAAGGCACGAACACGGGCCGCTGCGTCAGTCCCGCGTAGCGCTGGATTTCCGGCGTGTGCTTGTGCGCGAGGCCGAGTCCGTAGACCTGGAACGGCGGCTGCGCCGCCGCCTCCGGCCCTTCGTAGGCATCCACGCTGGCGCGGCCACCGCCCGAATAGCCCGACACCGCCTGCACGGCCAGCGGGTAGTCCGCCGGCAGCAGGCCGGCCTCGACCAGCGGGCGCAGCAAGGCGATGACGCCGGTCGGGTAGCAGCCGGGGTTGCTCACCCGTGGCGCGCCGGCGATGCGCTCGTCCTGGCCCGGCGCCATCTCTGGAAAGCCGTAGACCCAGCCCTCGGTGGTGCGATGCGCGGAACTGGCGTCGATCACCTGCACCTTGGGATTGCGGATGGACGCCACCGCCTGCCGCGCCGGCTCGTCCGGCAGGCACAGAATGGCGATGTCGCAAGCGTTGATGGCCTCGGCGCGGCGCGCGGCGTCCTTGCGCTCGGCCGCCGGCAGCGTCAGCAGGCGCAGGTCGTCGCGGCCCTGGAGCCGTTCATGGATCTGCAGGCCGGTGGTGCCCTGGTCGCCGTCGATGAATACGAGGGGTTGCGTCATGGCGCGATGCTTCCTGGTGATGGGATTGCGGTGGACGGGCCGCCCGGATCTCGGATGCTTGCTGCGCTCCGTCATCCCTGGGTCGGCGTGATGGCATCCATCTTCGGCCAGGCCCCACGATTATCAAAGTCGAATATCATGACTGCCTGATTCAGTTTTTCTGAATAAGGATCCGTCATGCGGGAAATCAGCCTGGACCGGCTGCGCACCCTGGTCGCCATCGCCGACCTGGGCTCCTTCGCCAATGCCGCGCGCGCCCTGCACCTGGCGCCGCCCACCATCAGCCTGCACGTGGCCGACCTGGAGGCGCAGGTGGGCGCGGCGCTGCTCACGCGCACGCGCGGGCAGGTGCGCCCCACCGCCATCGGCGAGACCCTGCTGGCCCGCGCCCGCCGCCTGCTGGCCGACGCCAGCCAGGGGCTGGACGACGTGCAGCGCCAGGTCCAGGGGCTGGAGGGCCGCGTGCGGCTGGGCGCGTCCACCGGCGCCATCGCCCACCTGCTGCCGCAGGCGCTGGAAACGCTGGCGCGCGACCACCCGCGCATCGACGTGCAGGTGGCCGTGCTGACTTCGCAGGAAACCTTGCTGCGGCTGGCCGACGGCACGCTGGACCTGGGCCTGGTGGCGCTGCCCCAGCCGCCCACGGACGGCCTGGTGCTGCGGCCGTGGCGGCGCGATCCGGTGCTGGCCTTCCTGCCCGCGTCCTGGCGGGCGCCGGCCCGCCTCACGCCCGCCTGGCTGGCCGAGCGCCCGCTGATCCTGAACGATGCCAGCACGCGGCTGTCGCGCCTGACCGCCGAATGGTGCGCCGCCGCCGGCCTGAACCCGCGCGCGCGCATCC
>NZ_JAGTJY010000034.1:0-42206 GCF_018195695.1 Achromobacter sp. Marseille-Q0513
GAAAAAAGAGTGGGGGGACCGACCGTTGGGGGGGGGCGCCGAAGAGGAGGAGGGGGACGGCGGGGGGGTGGTGGGGGGCGATGATGCCGCCGGCGGCGATCAGGCCGGGGGCCTGGCCGGCGGCGGAGCCTTTTTCGCGCAGCAGGGGGATCAGCAGCGAGCCGAGCGCGGGGGCGTCGGCCACCGCCGAGCCGGACAGCGCCGCCAGCAGCACGCTGGCGAAGATGGCCACATAGCCCAGGCCGCCCTGGATGTGGCCGACGAACATGCTGGCCAGGTTGACGATGCGGCGCGAGATGCCGCCGGCGTTCATCAGCTCGCCGGCCAGCATGAACAGCGGCACGGCCATCAGCGTGAAGCTGTTGGCGCCGGAAAGCATGTTCTGCGACAGGATCTGGGTATCGAAGAAATCCAGCTGGAACATCATGGCGATCGCGCTGAGCAGCAGCGCGAAGGCGATGGGCATGCCCAGGGCGATCAGCCCCAGCAGCACGATCAGGAAGACGGTCAGGATCATCTTTCGGGTCCGGGCGGTGTGGGGAGGGGATCAGTCCAGCGGATTCTCGGCGCTGGATTCGGCGGGCAGGGGGCCTCCCGCCAGGACGCGGATCAGGTCCACCAGGGTCAGCAGGCCCATGGCCGCCGCCGCATACAGCGCGGCGGCGTTGAACACCGCCAGCGGCAGGCCGGTGACCGGCAGCCGCGTGTCCAGGCCGATCAGGGTCTGGGTCCAGCTGCCCTCGGCCATCAGCCACAGCACCCACAGCGTCAGCAGCTGGCACAGCACGTGCGTCACGCGCCGCGCGGCCGGGCCGAAGCGCTCGACCAGCATGGTCACGCCGATGTGCTGGTGCTCGCGCAGCGCCAGCACCGAGCCCAGGAAGATCATCCAGACGAAGGCCAGCCGCGACAGCTCGTCGGACACGTTGATGCCGGAATTGAACAGGTAGCGCAGCGCGACGTTGCCGAACAGCAGCACGACCATGACCGCCAGACAGGCGACCATCAGCCAGGTCTGCAAGCGGGCACAGCAGTCGGCGGCGCGGGCCAGCGCGGATGCGCCGGGCCGGCCGGGCGGGGAAGCTCGCATGGGGGGTGTCTCCTTGTTTTTTCCGTCCGGAATCGGGTCCCGGCGGGTATTTGTGTTTTGGATGTTAGCGCTAACATTTTCCGTTTGGCAAGCCCCGCGCTTTCGTTCAGACTACGCGCTTCCGTCCGCCGTCCCGGTATGTCCAGGCCCAGGCCCATGTCGATCCGCAAACCCCGAAGCACCCGCGCCGGCCGCGTCACCATGCAGGAAGTGGCGCGGCGCGCGGGCGTGAGCGCCATCACCGTGTCGCGCGCGCTGCGCACGCCGGACAAGGTGGCCGAGCCCGTGCGCCTGCGCATCGCGCAGGTCTGCCAGGAGCTGGGCTACGTGCCCAACCACGCGGCTAGCGCGCTGGCCTCGGCCCGCTCGCAGACCGTGGTGGTGCTGATCCCGTCGCTGAGCAACGTGGTGTTCGTGGACATCCTCAGCGGCATCAAGGAGGCGCTGGACGCCCAGGGCTATCTCATGCTGATCGGCGTCACCGGCTATTCGCCCGAGGCCGAGGAAAACCTGCTGCGCACCTATTTGCAGCATGCGCCCGACGGCCTGATCCTGACCGGCATCGACCACACGCCCGGCGTCTGGAGCCTGCTGCGCGCGCAGCAGATTCCCACCGTCCACACCATCGAGACGCTGGACGACGGCGCGGACATGAGCGTGGGCTTCTCGCAGTTCGAATCCGGCTACGCGGCCGGCCGGCACCTGCTGGATTGCGGCTACCGGCGCATCGCCATCGTGGGCGCGCAGCTCGATCCGCGCTCGCTGCGCCGCTGCGAGGGCTGCCGCCAGTCGCTGCGCGACGCCGGCGCCTATGATCCGGCGCTGGAGATCATGACGCCGGAGAAATCCTCGATCGGCCTGGGGGCGGAGTTGATGGACCGGCTGCACCGCGAGCATCCGGATTGCGACGCCGTGTTCTTCGTCAACGACGACCTGGCCCAGGGCGCGGTGTTCCAGTGCGCGCGGCTGGGGCTGGCCGTGCCGGGCCGGATCGGGCTGGTGGGCTTTCACGATCTGGCCGGTTCGGCCTGGACCACGCCGCCACTGTCCACCATCGCCACGCCGCGCTACGAGATCGGGCTGGCCGCGGCCGGCCTGCTGATGCGCCACCTGGCAGGCGAGGCCATCGAGCGGCGCCACGTGGACCTGGGTTTCGAACTGGTGCGCCGGCAGACGACCTGAATCGTCCGCGCGGCGGCAAGGGACGGGCGCGGCGGTGGCCGCCGTCAGCGCCGCAGCGCCAGGAACATGCCCGCCGCCATGATCAGCAGCATGCCCGCCATGGCCAGGCTGTCGGGCGGACGCTGCAGCCAGAAGGTGCTGAAGATCACCGCCAGCAGCAGCTGGAAGTAGTTCAGCGGCGCCAGCGTGGCCGCCGGCACGCGCTGGAAGGCGGAGATCAGCAGGATCTGCGCCAGGCCGCTGCACAGGCCCAGGCCCACGATCAGCGCCAGGTCCGGCGTCGCCGGCCAGGGATCGGGCAGGAAGAAGGGCGCGGGCAGCGCGGTGGCGATCAGGCAGATCAGGGCGGTGTAGGCGTATTGCACCGGTCCCGGCACCGGGCCGGCGAGCTTGCGCGTCAGCACCTGGAACACCGCATAGCTCACCGCCGACACCGCCATCAGCAGCGTGCCCAGCCAGGGCAGGTCGGCGCCGGGCCGCACGATCAGCAGCATGCCGGCGAAGCCGACGGCGACGGCGGCCCATTGCGCCGCGCGCACCCGCTCGCCCAGCAGCCAGGGCGACAGCGCCACCATGATCAGCGGTGACGTGAAATAGATCGCGGTGGCTTCGGACAGCGGCATCCAGATCAGCGCCGTCATGAAGCAGGTGCCGACGGTGGCCAGCATCAGGCCGCGCAGCACCAGCAGCCCCTTGTACGGCGCGTCGCGCAGGCGCGGCCGTCCCGCGCGCCACAGCAGGAACAGCGCCAGCGTCGCCACGGCCGTGTAGCGCACCACGTTCAGGAAAGGCGCCGGATAGTGTTCCAGCAACCGCTTGGCGCCGGCGTCGAAGGTGGCGAAGGCGACCAGCGCGGCGAAGAACAGCAGCACGCCGGCGCGCCGCGAGGCGGCCGTGCCGGCGGCGGGCGAGGGCAGGGCCTCGGAGCGGGCGGGGGGCGGCATCGCGGCGTTCAGCTCCGGCCCAGGCCTTGCAGGAAGGCATCCAGCGCCGGCCCGATGGCCTCGACCATGTAGCCGCCTTCCTGCACCACCACGGTGGGCAGCCCCAGGGCGCCGATGCGCGCGCCGATCTCGCGGTACGCATCGATGTCCAGGCGCAGCACGCTGATGGGATCGTCCTTGTAGGTGTCGAAACCCAGCGCCAGCACCAGGGCCTGGGGCGCGTGGCCGGCCAGCGCCGCCAGCGCCGTGTCCAGCGCGCGCAGGAAGGGATCGTTGCCGGACCCATGCGGCAGCGGCAGGTTCAGGTTGAAGCCTTCGCCCTCGCCATGGCCGCGTTCATGGGCATAGCCGCTGTAGAACGGGTAGTAGCCGGCAGGGTCGGCGTGCAGCGACGCCGTCATGACGTCGGCGCGGCGGTAGAAGATCTGCTGCGTGCCGTCGCCATGGTGCGCGTCCACGTCCAGCACCGCCACGCGGCCGTGCGTGCGGCGCAGCCGGGCGGCGGCCGCCGCGCTGCTGTTCAGGTAGCAGAAGCCGCCGGCGCGGTCGCGGTGGGCGTGATGGCCGGACGGGCGGCACAGCGCATAGGCCGCGCCGCCGTGCGCCGCGACGTGGTCGGCCGCCGCGACCGCGCTGTGCGTGGAGCGCAGCGCCGAGCGCCAGGTGTGCGGGCCGATGGGGCAGGACAGGTCGCTCAGGTAATAGCCGGTCTGTGCGACGATGGACGGCGAGGGGCAGGGCGGCCGGCCATCTGCCTCGACACGGCCGCTCAGGTAGGGCGACAGGTTGGGCAGCACTTCCGGGCCGGGATCCACGCCCGGTCCCTTCAAGGCCTGCCAGCGGGCGTAGGCGTTTTCCAGATAGTCCAGATAATCGGCGCCGTGCACCGCCAGCAGCGGTTCGCGGCCGAAATCGGGCGGCGCCTGCACCGCGATGCCTCGGGCCGCCAGCGCGGCCTGCAGGCTGCCGGCGCGCGACGGCAGGTCGGTGGGCGCGCTGATGCGGCCCAGCCGCATGAACTGGCGCGGCTCGTGCAGCAGTTGTTCGTCGGAGAAAAAGGCTTGCATGGGGTTCCCGTCAGTGCGATGCCTGTTTGATCTCGACCTCGACGAAGACGAACTCGGCTTCGCCCGGGTTGATGACATTGTGTTCCACGCCAATCGAGCGATAGTACGACACGCCGGCGGTCAGCTGGCTGGTGACCGGGCCGTCGGGCGTTTCCAGCAGCAGCGGGCCGGTGGTCTGCGGCACCACCACGTAATTCATGCCGTGGCGGTGCCAGCCGGTCTCGCCGCCCGGCGGGAAGCGCCATTCGGTGACGGTGACGAATTCGTTGTCGATCTGCACGGTGGGTATGGCCTGGGGGCGTTGCATGGATGCGTCTCCTGTGTGGTGTGGGGTGTCGTCATGCCGCCTGGGCGCGGGCCTGGGTCGGATCCCAGTGCTGGCCGGGCACGGCGGCGATCAATTGCCGGGTGTAGGCGTGCTGCGGGCGGTCGAAGATCTGCGACGGCGTGCCGTGTTCCACGACCTTGCCGCGATGCATGACCAGCACGGCGTCGCAGATCTGGGCGGCCACGCGCAGGTCGTGGGTGATGAAGACCAGGGCGATGCGCAGGCGCTGCTGCAGCTCGCGCAGCAGCTCCAGCACCTGGGCCTGCACCGACACGTCCAGCGCCGATACCGATTCGTCGGCCACCAGCACCTTGGGCTCCAGCGCCAGCGCGCGCGCGATGCCCACGCGCTGGCGCTGGCCGCCGGAGAACTGGTTGGGATAGCGGTCGAAGGCGGATGGCTCCAGTCCCACCAGCGCCAGCAGCTCGCGCGCCCGCGCCTCGGCCGCCGCCTGCGGCACGCCGTTGGCGCGCGGGCCGTCGCTGATGATGCGGCCCACGGTGTGGCGCGGATTGAGCGAGGCGAAGGGATCCTGGAAGATCATCTGGATGTCCTTGCGCATCGGGCGGAAGCGCGATTCGGGCATGGCGGCGATGTCCTGGCCGTTGAACAGCAGCTGGCCGCCATCGATGCCGACCAGCTTCAGCAGGCATTTGCCGATGGTGGACTTGCCCGAGCCGGACTCGCCCACGATGCCCAGGATCTCGCCCTTGCGCAGCGTCAGGTTGACGTCGGCCGCGGCCACCACGCCGTGCGCCGGCTTGCGCGAGAACAGCGAGCCGCCGCCGCCATAGGTGCGGCCCAGGCCCTTGACGTGCAGCACCGGCTGGCCGGCGGGCGCCTCGCGGCGCGACGGCACCAGGCTGGGCACCGAGGACACCAGCCGCCGCGTGTAGGACTGCTTGGGTTCGGCCAGGATCTCGTGGCGCGTGCCGCTTTCGACCAGGTCGCCGCGGTTCATCACGATGATGCGGTCGGAGATCTCGGCCACCACGCCGAAGTCGTGGGTGATGAACAGCACGGCGGTCTTGTGCTTGACCTGCAGTTCCTTGATCAGGGCCAGGATCTGCTTCTGCGTGGTCACGTCCAGCGCCGTGGTCGGCTCGTCGGCGATCAGCAGGCGCGGTTCCAGGATCAGCGCCATGGCGATGACGATGCGCTGGCGCTGGCCGCCGGAGAGCTGGTGCGGGTAGGCGTCGTAGATGCGCTCGACGTCGGGCAGGTGGACCGAGCGGAACATCTCCAGCACCTTGGCGCGGCGCTCGGCGGCGGACATCTTGCGGTGCAGCCGCAGCACCTCGTCGACCTGCTTGCCGACCGTATGCACCGGGTTGAGCGCGGTCATGGGTTCCTGGAACACCATGGCCATGCGGGTGGCGCGCAGCTCGCGCAGGCGGCGCGGCGTGGCGGTGGCCACGTCCTCGCCCTCGACGCGGATCGAGCCCGCGCCGATCTTCAGGATGCCCTGGGGCAGCAGGCCCATGACGGCCAGCGAGGTGACCGACTTGCCCGAGCCGGATTCGCCGACCACGCAGACGGTCTCGCCGGCGTGCACGTCCAGGCTCAGGTTGCGCACGACGCGGCTGCCGGCGCCGGCGACTTCGACCGACAGGTTGCGGATGGCCAGGATGGCGGACGAGGTGTCGCCCGCGGGGGGAGTGGGGGAGTAGGTCATCGGCGTCAGGTCCTGCGCACCATTTTCGGGTCCAGCGCGTCGCGCAAGGCGTCGCCCAGGATGTTCACGCTGAGCACGGTCAGCGACAGGAACAGTCCGGGGAACAGGATCAGGCCCGGCAGCATGCGGAAGTACATGCGGCCCTCGGACATGATGTTGCCCCAGGACGCGATCTCGGGCGGCACGCCCGCGCCCAGGAAGCTGAGGATGGCTTCTGTCAGCATGGCCGAGGCGAACACATAGGTGCCCTGCACGGTCAGCGGCGCGATGGTGCTGGGCACCATGTGGCGCCACAGCAGCTTGGGCAGCGGCGTGCCCAGCGCCAGCGCGGCTTCCACATAAGGCTCGCCGCGCACGGTCAGGATCTGGCCGCGCACCAGCCGCACCACGCGCGGGATCTCGGGGATGGTGATGGCCACCAGCACCGTGGTCAGGCTGGCGCCAGAGACCGACACCAGCGCGATCGCCAGCAGGATGCCGGGGATCGCCATGATGGCGTCCATGGTGCGCATGATCAGGCCGTCCAGCGAGCGGAACCAGCCGGCGATGACGCCGATCACCAGGCCGAGCGCCACGCTGACCACGGCGGCGCCCAGGCCGGCGATCAGCGAGACGCGCGCGCCGTAGGCCACGCGCGACCAGACGTCGCGGCCGAAGGCGTCGGTGCCGAACAGGAACTCGGTGAAGGGCTGCTTCAGGCGCGATCCCGGGTTGATCTGCACGGGATCGACCGTGCCCAGCCAGGGCGCGAACAGGGCGATGGCGACGATGATGACCAGCACCGCCAGCGCCAGCATCACGGGCCAGCTGCGCAGGCCCTGGCGGATCTGGCGCCAGGCGGTGGTTTGCGGCGTGCCGCCGCCCGGCAGGTCGGCGGCGGCGGTGTTGTCGGCCGCGTCGATGGGGGTTTGCATGATGGGGCCTCAGTAGCGGATGCGCGGATCGAACACCGTGTAGGCGCAATCGACGACGAGGTTGATGAACACGTAGACAAAGGCGAAGAACAGCGTCAGGCCCTGGATCACCGGATAGTCGCGTGCCAGCACGGCCTCGACCACCAGCCGGCCCAGGCCGGGGATGTTGAACACCGATTCGGTGACGACCACGCCGCTGATCAGCAGCGCCACGCCCACGCCCACGACCGTGGCGATGGGCACGGCCGCGTTGCGCAGCGCGTGGCCCAGCAGCACGCCGGTCTCGGTCAGGCCCTTGGAGCGGGCGGTGCGGATGAAGTCCTCGCCCATGACCTCGATGACGCTGGTGCGCGTGATGCGCGCGATCAGCGCCACGTAGACCGTGGACAGCGCCAGGGCGGGCAGGATCAGGCGGTGCAGGAACAGCCAGAAGCCGTTGGCCAGCGGCGTGTAGCCCTGCACGTTGAACCAGCCCAGCTTGATGGCGAAGGCCCAGATCAGCAGATAGCCGGTGACGAACACCGGCACCGAGAAGCCGAGCACGGAAAAGCCCATGACGGCGCGGTCCAGCAGCTTGCCCTGGCGCCAGGCCGCCAGGATGCCCAGCGGAATGGCGACGATCAGCGTGAAGACCAGCGTCAGGACCGCCAGGCTGAGCGATGGCTCCAGCCGCTGCCCGATCAGCTGCGTGACCGGCACGCCCGACATCAGCGAGGTGCCGAGGTCGCCCTGCACGAGCTTGCCGGCCCAGATGAAGAACTGCTTCACCACCGGCTGGTCCAGGCCCATGATCTGGCGTATCTGTTCGATACGTTCGGGCGTGGCGCCGTCGCCGGCCATGATGACGGCCGGGTCGCCCTGGCTGGAGCGCAATATTGCAAAGACCACCACCGCGACCATCACCAGAACGGGGATGGTCGCGAGGAGCCGGCGTGAGACGAATGCCAGCATGTTTTCCCCCTTGTGCTGCTAGGCTATCTGCTTACTTGCCGTCAAGGCGCTTTCTTCACGTTCCAGAACGCGAACACCGGTGCATGCACCAGGCCCGAGAGCTTGGTCGAATACACGGTGGGCACGGACATCTGGCCGAGCGGCACGTACAGGCCTTCGTCGATGCCGATGCGCTGCAGCTCGTCGGCGATCTTCTTCTGCTCGGCCGGGTCGGAGGTCAGCGCGAACTTGGTACGCAGCTCTTCGACCTGCGGCATGTCGGGCCAGCCGAACCAGGCGTTATCGCCGCTGGCGGCGGCCGGCGCGGAACGCACCGGGTCCATCACGTCGGTGGCGTACCAGTTGGTGTTGTGGATGTTCCAGCCGCCCTCGGACGGCGCGGCCTTGGAGGCGCGCCGCGTGGCCACGCTCTGCCAATCCATGGCCATCAGGTTGACGTTGAAGCCGGCCTTGCGCAGCGCCTGCGCGATCACCACCGGCTGCGCCGACAGCGTGCCCACGTCGGTGGCGTGCATGATCAGCACGGGCGTGTTGTCGTAGCCGGCTTCCTTCAGCAGAGCCTTGGCCTTCTCGGTGTTCTGCGGCACCACCACGTCCTTGCCGATGTCGGTTTCCAGCGGCGTGCCGCAGCCCCACAGCGAGGCGCAGGTGCGCCAGTACTTGGGATTGCCGACCAGCGCCTTCATCACGTCTTCCTGGCCCACGGCGTACATGGCGGCCTGGCGGATCTTCTTGTTGTTGAAGGGCGGGTACTTGAAGTTGAAGCGGTACATCGTGAAGTAGCCGACCGGGCTGAGCGACTCTTCCTTCAGGTCCTTGTTGCCTTCGACCATGGGCAGCAGGTCGTAGGGGAACTGCTCGACGAAGTCGATCTCGCCGCCGAGCAGCGCGTTGGCGGTGGTCAGGGCGTCGGGCATGACGTTCCATTCGACCTTGTCGACGTTGACGACCTTGCCGCCGGCCAGGCCGCTGGCGGGTTCCTTGCGCGGCACGTAATCGGCGTTCTTGGCGTAGACGGTCTTCACGCCCGGCTTGAACTCGACGATCTTGAACGGACCCGAGCCGGTCATGTCGGTGATGGGCTGGCCGATGGCCTGTTCCGCGATGCGCTTGGGCATCATGAAGGGCGCGGTGCCGGTGGGCTTGGACAACGCGCGCAGCACCAGGTCGGTGGGTTCCTTCATGACGACGCGGAAGGTCTTGTCGTCGACGATCTCGATCTTGTCGGTGAACTTCAGCAGCGTGCGGCCCATGATGTCGCCGCTGGCCCAGCGCTTGATCGAGGCGACGCAGTCGTCGGCCGTCACGGGCTTGCCGTCATGCCACTTCTGGCCGTCGCGCAGGGTCATGGTGTAGGTCTTGCCGTCAGGCGAGACATCCCACTTTTCGAGCATCTGCGGCTGGATCTTGTTGTCGGCGTCGGTGGCCAGCAGCGTGTCGTAGATCATGTAGCCGTGCCACGTCGTGATGTACGCGGTGGTGGCGTGCGGGTCGGTCAGGCGCAACGGCGAATGCATGACCGACTTGATGACCGTGTCGGCGTAGGCGCCGTGGGCCATCAGGAGGGTCGCGCCGGCAAATGCGGCTGCACGGACAAACTTCAGCATGAATGTTCCCCTTGGATCGGTGTGGGCGGCGTTCGTCGGCCGCTACGTCGTTGGCGCGTCGCCGCATGGCGGCGCGAGAGGGTCAGGCATTGCCTGGCCGGCTGGAAAACGCCGGCCCGCAAGGTGCCATTCTGATGCCGGGACGCAGCCGTGTCCATGGTTGTTTTGCCGCGTCCATCAGCATGGAACCGGGCGCCGCGCAGACCAGGATGGCATGGGCGATGGACGTGAAGTCGGCGCGGAAGTGCGCCGAGCTTTTCACCACCAGGATCGCGGCGCGCGCGGGGTCCACGCCGGCAAAGCGGAACATCTCCTGGTCGGCCATCTGCACCTTGTTCGAGGCCACCACGATGCGCACGCCGCCCAGGCTCAGGCAGGCGCTGGGACCCAGGTCCATATGGAAGCCGCGATAGAACGCGCCATGCGTGTCGAAGCGGCCGTCGGATGTCTTCTCGACCAGGAATTCGGCTTCCAGCGGCGCATCGTCGGGAATACCCGAATGTCCACCCAATGCAATCCGCAGCGTGTTGCCCGCGCCCGCATGATGCGCGGCCAGCGCCGCTGCGGGATCGACGATCAGGCCGATGGCGGCATCGCGCGCGCCATGGCGGATCAGCGCGCGCAGCACGCCGGTGGTGTCGGAGCTGCCGCCCGCGCCGGGATTGTCCTGCGCGTCGGCGATGACGATCGGGCGCGACGCGTCGCGCGCCATGCGCATCGCGGTCTGCACGGCCTCGTCGGCGTCATGCAGCGTGCCGCCGAAAGCGGATTCGGCCGCCAGCACCGCGCGTTCCATTTCGTTCGCGGCCGCGTCGGCCTGCGCCTGGGTGGCCGCGTGCGCCCAGACGGCGGGCAGGCATTCGGGAAAATCCGCAGCGGGAAAACCCGTGGCGAACGACAGGCTGGCGCCGGTTCGCGCCTCGATGTCCGCCAGGCGCTGGTACAGGCCGCACGCGGGCTCGATGTCGGTGGACTGCCAGCACAGCGGAATCAGGTAGGGCAGCTGGCGCAGGGCGCTACAGGCGCGCGGCGCGCCGAGCAGCCGCGCCGCCAGCAGCGCGGCCGCGCGCTGCCCGGTCTCGGCCATGTCGATGTGCGGATAGGTGCGATAGCAGACCAGCGCATCGGCGTGGCGCAGCATCTCGCGGGTCATGTTGGCGTGCAGGTCCAGGCTGGCGACGACGGGCACGTCGGGTCCGACCAGTTCACGCACGCGCCGCAGCAGCTCGCCTTCGCCGTCGTCCAGGTGCTCGGCCACCATCGCGCCGTGCAGGTCCAGGTAGACCCCGTCCAGCGGCATCGCGGCCGACAGCCCTTGCAGGATCAGCGCGCTGATGCGCTCGTAGGCGTCGCGCGTGACCGGCCCCGACGGACTGGCCGCGGCCCAGGTGGCGGGCAGCAGCGCATGCGCGCCCATCGCCTCGATGAAGCCGGCCACCGGTATGTTGGCGCCGGCCACGGCCTGGAACATGGCCGGCCCGCTGACCAGCCGAGGCCAGCCGCCGCCCTTGTCCGCGAAATCCTCCCACGCCGCGCGCGACGGCGCGAACGTGTTCGTCTCATGCTGAAAGCCGCCTATCCCGATACGCATCAAATTCCCCTTGTGATACGGATGTCCGGACGCCGCGGGACACTATGCTGTGCTTATCCCCGCGCGTGTTTCAGTGCTTGTGGCGTGGCCTTTGCTCCATCCACGATATTTCAAACGAGCTCGACGTCATGACTGGCAAGAAGTGGCGCCACCGCCTGAAGAGATCGCCCCAAGCGGGGTCGCACGGAGCCGGCTTTGCCGGTCCGTAGCGACGCCCCCTGGGGGGAAGCGCGCAAGCGCTTCGGGGGGGGACCCTCACTCAGCCACAGGCATCGTGAATTCAGCGCCCTTGCCGATGCTGTCGGGCCAGCGCTGCATCACGCTCTTGTAGCGCGAGTAGAAGCGGATGCCTTCCTCGCCGTAGGCGTGGTGGTCGCCGAACAGCGAGCGCTTCCAGCCGCCGAACGAATGCCAGGCCATGGGCACGGGGATGGGCACGTTGATGCCGACCATGCCGACCTTGATCTGGCGCGCGAAGGCGCGCGCCACGCCGCCGTCGGAGGTGAAGCAGGCCACGCCGTTGCCGAATTCATGCGCGTTGATCAGTGCCACCGCCGAGGCGAAATCGGGCACGCGCACCACGCAGAGCACCGGCCCGAAGATCTCTTCGCGATAGATGTTCATGGCGGGCTTGACGTGGTCGAACAGCGTGCCGCCCAGGAAGAAGCCCTTTTCGTTGCCCGGCACCGTCAGGCCGCGGCCGTCGACCACCAGCGTGGCGCCCGAGGCGACGCCGTCCTCGATGTAGCCCACGACCTTGTTGCGGTGCTGCGAGGTGACCAGCGGACCCATTTCCGCGTCGCCCTGCATGCCGTCCTTGACCACCAGCGCCTTGACGCGCGGCGTCAGGCGCTCGATCACCTTGTCGGCCACGTCGCCGACGGCGACCGCCACCGAGATGGCCATGCAGCGCTCGCCGGCCGAGCCGTAGGCCGCGCCCATCAGCGCGTCGGTGACCTGGTCGAGGTCGGCGTCGGGCATGACCACCATGTGGTTCTTGGCGCCGCCCAGCGCCTGCACGCGCTTGCCGCGGCGGGTGCCTTCCGAATAGATGTATTCGGCGATCGGCGTCGATCCCACGAAGGACAGGGCCTCGACATCGGGATGCGCGATCAGCGCGTCCACCGCCTGCTTGTCGCCATGCACCACGTTGAACACGCCTTCGGGCAGGCCGGCCTCGCGCAGCAGCTCGGCCAGGCGCAGCGAGGCCGAGGGATCGCGTTCCGAGGGCTTGAGCACGAAGGTGTTGCCGCAGGCGATGGCCACCGGGAACATCCAGCACGGCACCATCATGGGGAAGTTGAACGGCGTGATGCCGGCCACCACGCCCAGCGGCTGGCGCATGCTCCAGTTGTCGATGCCGCCGCCGATCTGGTCGGTGTACTGGCCCTTGAGCAGATGGGGAATGCCGCAGGCGAATTCCACCACTTCGATGCCGCGCGTGACCTCGCCCTTGGCGTCGGAGAAGACCTTGCCGTGCTCGCGGGTGATGAGTTCGGCCAGCTCGTCCTGGTGCTTGTCCAGCAGCGCCTTGAAGTTGAAGAGGATGCGGGCGCGCTTGAGCGGCGGCGTTTCGGCCCAGGCGGGGAAGGCGGCCTTGGCGGCGCTGACGGCCAGCGCCACGTCTTCATTGGAGGCCAGCGGAATCGAGGACACGACCTCGCCGGTGGCGGGATTGAAGCCGTCGGCGTAGCGGCTGCTGCGGCCCTCGTAGTGCTGGCCGTTGATGAAATGCGGGATCTTCTTCATGGATGCAAAGCTCGAAGCGGGTTTCTTCAAAATGCCCGAGGGCGGCCGTTCAGGCCGCCCGCGGTTCAGGTCGGGACAGTAGCGCGTGCAAGCGCTTTATGCGACCTCTTTCAGGACCTTGCCGATCTGGTCGAAGATCTGGCCGATCTGGGCCTCGTCGATGATCAGGGGCGGCGAGACCGCGATGATGTCGCCGGTGTAGCGGACCATGAGGCCGCTGTCGAAGCACTTCTGGAACACCTCGGACGCGCGGGCGCCGGGCGCGCCGGCGCGCGGGGCCAGTTCGATGCCGGCCACCAGGCCGATGTTGCGCACGTCGATGACGTGCGGCGCGCCCTTGAGCGAATGCGCGGCTTCCTGGAAGGCGCCGGACAGCTTGCGGGCGCGGCCGAACAGGTCGTCGCGCTGATAGATGTCCAGCGTCGCCAGGATGGCGGCGGCGGCCAGCGGATGCGCCGAATAGGTATAGCCGTGGAAGAACTCGATGCCGCCTTGCGGGCCGTTGACGATGGCGTCATGCACCTCGCGCTTGACGGCGACCGCGCCGGCCGGCACGGCGGCGTTGCTCACGCCCTTGGCCATGGTGATCAGGTCCGGCGTGACGCCGAAGTAGTGCGCGGCGGTGGCTTCGCCCAGGCGGCCGTAGGCGGTGATGACCTCGTCGAAGATCAGCAGGATGCCGTGCTTGGCGGTGATCTCGCGCAGCTTTTCCAGGTAGCCGACGGGCGGCACCAGCACGCCGGTGGAACCGGCCATGGGCTCGACCACCACGGCGGCGATGGTGGACGCGTCATGCAGCGCGATGATGCGTTCCAGTTCTTCGGCCAGGTGCGCGCCCCAGGCCGGCTGGCCCTTGGAATAGGCGTTCTTTTCCAGGTTGTGGGTGTGCGGCAGATGGTCCACCGCCGGCAGCAGGGCGCCGGAGAAGGTCTTGCGGTTGGTCGAGATGCCGCCCACCGAGATGCCGCCGAAGCCCACCCCGTGATAGCCGCGTTCGCGGCCGATCAGGCGGGTGCGCTGGCCTTCGCCGCGGGCGCGGTGGTAGGCCAGGGCGATCTTCAGGGCGGTGTCCACCGACTCGGAGCCCGAGTTGGTGAAGAACACGCGGTCCAGGCCGGCCGGCATCAGGGCGGCGACGGCGGTGGCGGCCTCGAAGGCCAGCGGATGGCCCAGCTGGAAGCCGGGCGCGTAGTCCATCTCGCCCGCCTGCCTGGCGATGGCCGACACGATTTCCTCGCGGCAGTGGCCGGCGTTCACGCACCACAGGCCGGCGGTGCCATCCAGGATCTGGCGGCCGTCGGCCGAGGTGTAGTACATGCCCTTGGCGCCGGCCAGCAGGCGCGGCTGTGCCTTGAACTGCTTGTTGGCGGTGAAGGGCATCCACAGATGGGACAGGTCGGGAAGCTGGGCGCGGGCGTTCATGGCGACTCCTGGGAAAGGAAAACCGCGGGGCCTGCGAGGCGCGGGCGGCGGGATTGCGGATGATTCTGGTGTGTCCGGCCGGGATTGAAAATATACGATCCGTGCAAAGCGCCCTAACTGTATAGTTCCAACCATGACAACTGTACAGTTTTGCCGATGATCGATTTCCAGCCCCAGCGCGCGCGTGGCCAGGGGCCGACCCTGGTCGAGCAGCTGGTCGCCGCCGTGTTGCGCGCCATCGAGCAGCAGGTGCTGCGTCCGGGTATGTCCCTACCCTCGGTGCGGGAGCTCGCGCGCCAGTACGAGATCAGCACCTTCACGGTGGCCAGCGCCTACAGCCGGCTGGTGTCGCTGGGCTGGCTGGCGGCCCGGCCCGGAGCGGGCTACCGGGTCGCCTCGCCGGACGCGCCCGCGCGCCGGGGCGAGACGCCGTCCTGGGAGCCGCCCCGCTTGAACGCCGGCTGGCTGGTGTCGGACATCTTCGCGGACCATTCCATCCCCATCAAGTCCGGCTGCGGCTGGCTGCCGGGGGAATGGCTGAACGAGGAAGGGTTGCACGTGGCCCTGCGCCACCTGGGCCGGGTGCCAGCCATGCGCATCGCCAACTACGGCCATCCCTATGGCTACGCGCCGCTGCGCGAGACCATCGCCGCCAGCCTCAGCGCGCAGGGCATGGAAGTGGAGGTCTCGCAGGTCCTCCTGACCCAGGGCGTGTCGCACGGCCTGGACATGGTGATCCGCACCCTGCTGCGCCACGGCGACACGGTGGTGGTGGAACAGCCGGCCTACGCCAACCTGCTGCAGATGCTGCGGCTGGCGGGCCTGCGCGTGGTGCCGGTGCCGCGCAATGCCGATGGACTGGATTGCGAGGCGCTGGAGCGCGTGGCGGCCCAGCACCGGCCGCGCGCCCTGTTCATCAACACGGCGCTGCAGAATCCGTCCGGCGCCAGCATTGGCATGGCCAACGCCTTCCGCATCCTGCAGACGGCCGAGCGGCACGGGCTCTGGGTGGTGGAGGACGATATCTCGCGCGAGCTGGCGCCCGGCGTCACGCCCATGCTGGCGGCGCTGGACGGCGGTTGCCGCGTGGTCTATCTGGGCGGCTATTCCAAGGTGATCAGCCCGTCGGTGCGGGTGGGTTATGTGGTGGCGCATCGCGACCTGGTGCGCGATATCGCGCGCACCAAGATGGCCGTGGGCCTGACCTCGCCCGAGATCATGGAGCGCATCGTGCACCAGGTGATCCGCGAGGGCCGCTACCGCGCCCACATCGCGCGCACCCGCGAGCGGCTGGAACAGGCGCACGCCGCCGTGGCGGGGCTGATGGAAGCGCATGGCTTCGACATCCACACGCGGCCGCAGGCGGGCCTGTTCCTGTGGGCGAAAGTGGCGGGGCAATGGCGCGGGCGCGGCGCCAACGGCCTGGCCGAGATGGCCTTGAAGGACGGCATCTGGCTGGCGCCGGGCTCCTACTTCGAGGCCGACGAGGCAGACACGCCTTGGGTGCGCTTCAACGTCGCGTACTCGGAAGCGCCGGCGTTGTGGCGCTTCATGCGCAACGCCGGCGCCGCCTGAGGGCCGGCTCGCGCGGCGCGCCCGTTCAGGCGCGCTCGTAGGTCACGAAGTCGTATTCGTAGCCGTTCTCGGCCGGCTGCCGCTCGCGCGCGCTTTCCTTCCATTGGAAGGCCGGCAGCAGCGGGAAGAAGGCGTCGCCCTCGACCTGGGCATGCACCTCGGTGGCTAGCACGCGGCGCGCCAGCGGCAGGGCCTGCGCATAGATCTGCGCGCCGCCGATGACGAAGGCCTCGGCGACATCGCCGCAGGCCTGCGCCGCCGCTTCCAGCGACGCCACCACGATGGCGCCCTCCGGCGCGAAATCCGGATTGCGGCTGACGACGATATTGGCGCGCCCCGGCAGCGGCCGCCCCAGCGAATCCCAGGTCTTGCGCCCCATGATGATGGGGTGACCCAGCGTGCTGCGCTTGAAATGCGCCAGATCCCCCGGCAGCCGCCAGGGCAGGGCATTGTCGCGGCCGATGGCGCGGTTGTCGGAATAGGCGACGATCAGGGTCAGGCTGGGAGTCATGCGGACGCTATGGCGAGGTTCAAGGACGGCGCGGCAAGCGCGCACTGCCGTAAGCGTAGCAAATCCGCGCGCGCCGACGCGCGACCCTTCAACGTACCGCGCTCGCCCACATCAACGAGACATACCCGCAAGGCACCCCGATGAGGTGCATCCACGAGGCACACCCACCGCTCACCGCAAGCGCCCCGCAGCGGGGGGCCACTGCGGAGCCGGCTTTGCCGGTCCGCATGTGGCGCCCCTGGGGGTAGCGCCGCAGGCGCTTGGGGGGGTCAGATATTCGCGTGTTCGAGGAACTCGGTGGCAGGCATGGGCTTGCCCAGCAGGAAGCCCTGCAGCGAGTCGCAACCCAGGCCGGTCAGGAACTTCTGTTGTGCGGTGGTCTCGACGCCTTCGGCCACGATGCGCAGGTTCAGTTGCTGCGCCAGGGCGACGATGGCGGACACGATGGCCGCATCCTCGTTGTCGTTCTCCAGCTGATTCACGAAGCCGCGGTCGATCTTCAGCTCGGTGGCCGGCAGTCGCTTCAGGTACAGCAGGCTCGAATAGCCGGTGCCGAAGTCGTCGATGGAAATGGTCACGCCCAGGCCGGACAGGCGCTTGAGCACCGCCAGGCTGGCCTCGGCGTCGCGCATGGCCGTGGATTCGGTCACTTCCAGCGTCAGGCAGGACGGCGGCACGTTGTGCCGGGCGAGTGCGCCGCGCACCGTCTCGACCAGGCCGGCGTGCGCGAACTGCAGCGCCGAGATGTTGACGGCGATGGTCCAGTGGCTCTGGCCCGCGTCGATCCATTCGCGCATCTGGCGGCAGGCTTCATTGATGACCCAGTCGCCGATCGACAGGATCAGGCCGGTCTTTTCCGCCGTGGGAATGAACAGGTCCGGGCCGACCAGGCCGCGCGTGGGATGGTTCCAGCGCAACAGCGCCTCGGCGCCGATGATCGGGCCGGCCGGCGCTTCATATTTGGGCTGGTAGTGCAGCACGAACTGGCCGCGCTCCTGCGCCAGCCGCAGGTCGTGCAGCAGCTCGATCTGTTCGTGCGCGTCGGCGTTCATCGACGGCTCGAAGAAGCTGTAGCCGGTGCCGCCCAGGCGCTTGGCGTGGTACATGGCGGCGTCGGCGTTGGTCAGCAGCGCGTGGGTGTCCTCGCCGTCGTTGGGATAGATGGCGATGCCCACGCTGGATGTCACCAGCACTTCGTGGCCGTAGACCGTCACGGGCCGCGCGATGGCGTTGATCAGGCGGTCGGCCACGCTGGCGGCGTCGGTCGGCTCGCCCACTTCGCTCAGCACGATGAACTCGTCGCCGCCCAGCCGCGCCACGGTGTCCTGCGTCCGCAGGGTCTGGCGGATGCGTTGTGCGAGGTCGATGAGCAGTGCGTCGCCGGTATGGTGGCCGTAGGCGTCGTTGACCGCCTTGAAACCGTCCAGGTCGAAGAACAGCACCGCGAAATAGCCCTTGCGCCGGCTGGCGCTTTCGATGGCCTGCTCCATGCGGTCTTCGAGCAGGATGCGGTTGGGCAGCTTGGTGAGCGTGTCGTGCAGGGCCAGCTGCACCAGTTCCTCGTTGGCTTCGGCCAACGAGGATGCCAGGGCCGAGGTGCGGGCTTCCAGCCGGTTGTCCAGCACCGCCACGATCAGCGCGATGCCCAGCACGCTCAGGGTCACGGCGGTGACGGCGATGGCCAGCCAGCCGGCCGACAGGCCGCCGGTGGAGGCCAGGCAGACGCTATCGTCCGGAAAGCCCGCGGCCTGCATGCCGGTGTAGTGCATGCCGACGATGGCCAGCCCCATCGCCACCGACGCCAGCGGCCGCGAAAACGCCATGCGCGGCCCGTCGTGGCGCAGCCGGTAGGTGATCCACAGCGCCGCGCCCGACGCGGCCACGGCGATCAGGATGGACAGCGCGAACCAGCCGCCGTGATAGACGATGCCGGGCTGCATGCGCATCGCGGCCATGCCCACGTAGTGCATCGCGGCGATGCCCGCGCCCATGAGCAGGGCGCCGACCGCCAGGCGGCGTCGCGGCAGTTCGTCGCGGCACACCGTCCACAAGGCGAAGGCCGAGCAGCCGATGGCGATGGCCAGGGACAGCAGGGTCAGGGGGATGTCGTAGCCCATGTCGATGGGCAGGCTGAAGGCCAGCATGCCGACGAAATGCATGGCCCAGATGCCGATGCCCATCGCGAACGCGCCGCCCGACAGCCAGTACCGCGCCGCCGGCAGGCCGTTGGCCGCGCGCACGCGGTTCGCCATGCCCAACGCTGTATATGACGCCAGGACGGCGACCCCTAGGGATACGAGGACGAGCGAAGGGTTATATGTTCCAACGAGCATTTTTGGGGTCCTGTCCTGGGCGCATACCGCCGCCGCGCCGGCCTCAATTCACATCAATTCGTAGTCAACAGTTGCAAATAGCCCGCAGGGCAATCCTTGCTGTCGACGCTGGGGATTCACGTACTCTCTTTCTTTACTTTGGGCGGGGGGCTGCGGCCGGGCAACGAGGGCGACCGGCAAGGCCGGATGTCGCCCGGTCGCGCGGCGAGCGACGGGCACGGCGCAGCAGGGGCCGTTCGGCAGCAACGGGGCGCGTGCCATGCTGGACGCGCGTCCGGGGCTAAGGGATGGGTTATACAGAAAACGGGCTTTCAGAAGCTCACCAATCTTCACTTCGCGCGGCAGCGATGCGCTCCAGCTTCGCCGCGCTTGCGCTTACCCAAGCGCGGCGCGGTCAGCGCCACGCCATGCGACGCCGATCGGGACCCCAAGGCCATAGCCGGCCAGGAGCCCAAGCTATGGCGACAACCGTCAATTTCGCAAGGCCTCACACGACCGGGGCCGCGCGGAGCCGGCTTTGCCGGTCCGCAGCGGCGCCCCTGGGGGGAGCGCGCAGCGCTCGGGGGGGCCCCCTCCTACACAGCCATCGGCGCCGTGAGCGGTGCGTGGTGCGTATACCCTTCCAGCGTGAAGTCGCCCGGCTCGACCTTTTCCAGCCATTCCGGCTCGTAGCGGCCGGTGACGGCGAAGTCGGGGATGCGGTCGGACAGCACCAGGCGAGGGGCCTCGAAGGGCGTGCGGCTGAGCTGTTCGCGCAGCATCGGCAGGTGATTCTCGTAGATGTGCGCGTCGCCGATGAAATACGTGAACCAGCGCGGCGTGTAGCCCGTCAGCCGGCCGACCAGGTGCAGCAGCGCCGCGCCCTCGGTCAGGTTGAAGGGCGTGCCCAGGCCGACGTCGTTGGAGCGGATGTACAGGCACAGCGAGATCTCGCGCGTGCTGGCGTTCGGCAGGAACTGGTAGAGCAGGTGGCAGGGCGGCAGCGCCATTTCCTCGATCTGGGCCCAGTTCCAGCCGTGGAACAGGATGCGGCGATCGCCGGGGCGCTCGTGGATAGTGTCCAGGCACTGGCGCAGCTGGTCGACGGCCTTGTAGAGCAGCACCTTGGGGGCGCCGCCTTCGTCCAGGTCCGCGACCTTGGCGTAGCCGCGCGCCAGGGCGTCGCCGATCTGCGCCGGACGACCGGCGTCGAGCACCTTGTAGGCAGGCCACTGGCGCCACTGGACGCCGTATACCGGGCCCAGGTCGTCCGGGCCTTCGCGATAGGGGTTGGCCAGCCACTGGGCATTTTCATTGGCGTTCTGGTCCCAGACCTTGCAGCCCAGTTCGCGGAACTCGGCCGCGCTGCGCGTGGCGCGCAGGAAGCCCACCAGTTCGCCGATGGCGGACTTGAACGCCAGTTTCTTGGTGGTGACCGCCGGGAAGCCCTTTTGCAGGTCGAAGCGCAGCGAGGCCCCTGGCATGCTCAGGGTGCGTATGCCGGTCCGGTTCTCCTGCCACGCGCCGGTGTCCAGGATGGATTGAACGAGGTCCAGGTATTGTTTCATGGCGGTCCCTGGCGCCGTCCTGTCGGGCAGGGCGGCGCATGACGTCCCGCCGCGAGCGCGTCGCGGCGGGACGGTAAAAATAAACGGTGCGGAGGCTGAATTACACCATGCCGGCGGGCAGGGCCGCGGCGGGCCTCAGGCGGCCGCGGCTTCCCGGGTGTCGACGATGTCGACCGAGAAGGTCAGCTCTGCGGTCTTTTCCAGCATGGCCGAGGCCGAGCAGTATTTCTCGTGCGACAGCTGCACCGCGCGCTCGACCGCGGCGCGGGGCAGGTCGCGGCCGGTCACGGTGAAGGCGAAGTGGATGCGGGTGAAGACCTTGGGGTCGGCGTCGGCGCGTTCGGCCTGGAGCTTGACGCTGCAGCCGCTCACCGCGTGCCGGCCGCGCTTGAGGATCAGGACCACGTCGTAGGCGGTGCAGCCGCCCGTGCCGGCCAGCAGCATTTCCATGGGGCGGGGCGCCAGGTTGTGGCCGCCGCCGTCCACGGCGCCGTCCATCACGGCCACGTGGCCGCTGCCGGTGCTGGCGGTGAAGAGCATGCCCGAGGGGCCGCCCCAGTCGATCGTGCATTCCATGTGCGTGTGTCCTTGAGCTTGAGCGCAGTCAATGGCTGATGATACCCGTTGCGTACAATCCCCAGCACGAGAGTCCCGCCCCGCGTCAGGGGCGTTCGACCAGATTTCCAGGAGTTGCTCATGCCCGCTGCCACCTTCCCGTCGTTTTCGCGTCGTTCCGGCCCGCTGGACGCGCTGCTGGCCGAGGCGGACCGTGCGCTGCGGGTGCTGTCGGGCAACGCCACCGCCGGCCGGCCGAACCCGGCCAGCGCCGAAGAACTGCCCACCGCGCTGTCCGACAAGGAAAAACGCCACGCGGCGGGGCTGATGCGGGTGAACCACGTGGGCGAGGTCTGCGCCCAGGCGCTGTATCGCGGCCAGGCGTCGGTCTGCCGCGTACCCGCCGCCCGTGCCCTGTTGCTGGAAGCCGCGGCCGAAGAGGTCGATCATCTGGTCTGGTGCAATCAGCGCCTGACGGAGCTGGGCAGCCGGCCCAGTCTGTTGAATCCCGTCTGGTATGCAGGCTCCTACGCCCTGGGCGTGGTGGCCAGCTATGCCGGGGTGCCGCGCAACCTGGGTTTCATGGCCGAAACCGAGCGGCAGGTCGAAGCCCACCTGGATGGCCACCTGCAGACCTTGCCGCCGCAGGACGAGCGCTCGCGCCAGATCGTGCGCAAGATGAAGGAAGACGAGGCGCATCACCGCGCCAGCGCGGAAGCCGCGGGCGGCGTGCCTCTGCCCGCGCCCGTGCGCGGCGCCATGCGCGCCATGTCCAAGATCATGACCACGACGGCGTACTGGATCTGAGCGGTATCGGATTGCCGCCGTGCGCGGCGGCAATCCGAACGGTGTTTGTTGCAGTGCGCAAAAAATGCCGCACAATGGTGCCTGAGCACCGGTTTGGTGCAAAATTCGATCGGGGATTACCCGAAATGCACCAGGGTATGCCCGAAAGGGGTTAACCCGTTAAGCAAAAACCCGGCGTTTGGGTAGATCGTTGATTCATGCGGGTTTGCGCAGCGCCAGGCCGAACCTTGCTGCTAATTCACAACGCCCGACGCTCGCGATTCCAGGCTTAAAAATAATTCTTGCATCGCACAAAAAAGATCGGTACTATGCATCTCATCGGATGTTGAAACGCAGACGGCGCGGTGCAAACCCCGGATGCCAAGTCGAGCGAAAGCCGCTCCCAACATGCCACGGTTGTCTCCTCCACCCTCCTCCTTTGGTGGATTTAGCCCGAGATCTCACGATCTCGGGCTTTTTTTTATTTCCGCGAGATTTGTCCCTAATTTTATGGGTGAGGCTCGGCCCGACAGCAAAACGTCAGGTCGCAGCCCCTTATCGATATTCGCGTTTTCCCTTGGAGATTTCGCATGCGCCGGGGCGGAAAGCTCTACAATTACCCGATGATGATTGTGTCGCCGCAATGCCGCGGTTTCGCCGTATCCGACCGCCCTGTCGATCGGATCGGACGCGGATGGGTGGCCCGGCGCCGGGTGTTACGTTCTGTCCCGGTGATTTGCACTTCCTTATTGCTGCCATATATGAGCGTTACACCTGCCCCGGATAATGGCGGGCTTGTCTCGATAGACCAACCTGAGGTGACTCTGTGACCTGGCTGTACATCTGCGTGGTCGCGTTCATGGTGGGGGGACTCATCGTGGTGTCGGAGCGCTGGCATGGCGCATTCACCGGCGACAGCGATCTCAACAAGCCACAAGCGAACCATTCCCGCGCCACGCCGCGCGTGGGCGGGCTGGCGGTGCTGGCCGGCACACTGGCGGGCCTGCTGGTGCTGGGCCCGAGCAACATGACGCTGACCTGGCTGTGGCCGGCGCTGTTCGTGGCCGCGCTGCCCGTGTTCGTCGCGGGCCTGCTCGAAGACATCACCAAGGACATCGGCGCCAGCAAGCGCCTGCTGGCGGCGTTCGGTTCCGCCGCCATCGCCTGGTGGCTGCTGGGCGGCGTCAGTCGCGTGGGCATGGCGCCGGTCGATTATGTGTTGTCGTTCTGGCCGGTATCCCTGGTCTTCACCATGTTCGCCGTGGGCGGCTGTACCCATGCGCTGAACATCGTCGATGGCATGAACGGCCTGGCCGGCATGGTGGCCACCTTGATGGCGGTGTCCATCAGCCTGGTGGCCCTGCAAGTGGGCGACATGCCGATCTTCATGATCGCCGCCGCGCTGGCATCCGCCACGCTGGGCTTCCTGGTCTGGAACTTTCCGTTCGGCCGGGTCTTCCTGGGCGACGGCGGCGCGTACTTCCTGGGCTTCATGCTGGCCGAGCTGGCGGTGCTGCTGGTGGTGCGCAATCCCTCGGTGTCGCCGTTCTACGCCCTGGCGGTGCTGTTCTACCCCGTATTCGAAACCGGTTTCTCGATCTGGCGCCGCCGCTTCAAGCGCGGCGTGCCGGTGGACCAGCCCGACGCGCTGCACCTGCACCAGCTGGTGTTCCGCCGCCTGGTGCGCGTGACCTTCAGCCGCGGTCGCCGTCATGCGGTGCCGGCGCTGTGCAATGCGCTCGCTTCGCCCTACATGTGGGTGCTGGCCTTGATCGGTCTGGTGCCCGCCACCATCTGGTGGGACAACGCCTGGGCGCTGGGCGCGAGCCTGCTGGTATTCGCCGGCGTCTACATCTGGCTGTATGCGCGGCTGGTGTCCTGGCGCAGGCCGGGCTGGCTGCTGCTGCCTTCGGTATTGAAAACCCATTGAGGTCGCGATAGCCCCGGCGGCAGTCGCCGGGGCCGGGCCGTTCAACACACCAGTTCTTCATATTTAAGAATGCCATTGCGATCTATGGCTAAGGGAGAGTTATGTTGCGTATTCAGGATGTGAAACTCGCTGTCGTCGGCCTTGGCTATGTCGGCCTGCCGCTAGCCGTCGAGTTCGGCAAGAAGCGTTCTGTTATCGGTTTCGATATCAACACGCGCCGTATCGATGACCTGAAGGCCGGACGGGACCATACGCTGGAAGTCAGCGACGAGGAACTCGTCGAGGCCAAGCAGCTGAGCTACACCGCCGACCGCGCCGAACTGGGGCAGGCCAATGTATTCATCGTGACAGTGCCCACGCCCATCGATGAATACAAGCAGCCCGACCTGACACCACTGGTCAAGGCGAGCGAGACCATCGGCGCCGTGCTCAAGCGCGGCGACATCGTGATCTACGAATCCACCGTCTATCCGGGCGCCACCGAAGAGGATTGCGTGCCGGTGCTGGAGCGCGTGTCGGGCCTGAAGTTCAACGTGGACTTTTATGCCGGCTACAGTCCCGAGCGCATCAATCCGGGCGACAAGGAACACCGCGTCAGCACGATCAAGAAGGTCACGTCCGGTTCCACCCCAGAGGTGGCCGAATTGGTCGACCAGCTGTACAAGCAGATCATCACCGCAGGCACGCATAAGGCGTCCAGCATTCGCGTGGCCGAGGCCGCCAAGGTCATCGAAAACACCCAGCGCGACGTGAACATCGCGCTGATCAACGAACTGGCCCTGATCTTCAACAAGATGGGCATCGACACCGAGGCCGTGCTCAAGGCCGCTGGCACCAAGTGGAACTTCCTGCCGTTCCGTCCGGGCCTGGTGGGCGGCCACTGCATCGGCGTGGATCCCTATTACCTGACGCACAAGGCGCAGTCCATCGGCTACCACCCCGAGATCATCCTCGCGGGCCGTCGCCTGAACGACTCCATGGGCGGCTACGTGGTGTCGCAGCTGGTCAAGTCCATGACCAAGCGTCGCATCCATGTGCAAGGCGCGCGCGTGCTGGTGATGGGCCTGACCTTCAAGGAAAACTGCCCGGACCTGCGCAACACCCGCATCGTCGACATCGTCAAGGAACTGGGCGACTACAACGTGGACGTGGATGTGTACGACCCGTGGGTCGATCCGCAGGAAGCCGTGCATGAATACGGCATCACGCCGGTGGCCAAGCCGGAAGCCGGCAAGTACGACGCCGTGATCCTGGCCGTGGCGCATCGTCAGTTCGCCGACATGGGCGCGGCCGAGATCCGCAAGCTGGGCAAGCCCGAACACATCCTGTACGACCTGAAGTACGTGCTCTCGCCCGCCGAATCCGATCTGCGCCTGTAAGGATATCCGCATGAGCACTCGATTTGAAACCGTAGTCCAGGAACTCGCCGCGGCGCCTCGCAAGTGGCTGCTGACCGGTTGCGCTGGCTTCATTGGCTCCAATCTGCTTGAGACCCTGCTCAAGCTTGACCAGACCGTGACCGGCCTTGACAACTTTGCCACCGGTTTCCAACACAATCTGGACGAAGTCCGCGCCAGCGTGTCGCCTGAGCAATGGGCCCGCTTCACTTTCATTGAAGGCGATATCCGCGACCTGGAAACGTGCCAGCGCGCAGCGGCAGGCGCCGACTATGTACTGCATCAGGCCGCGCTGGGTTCGGTTCCTCGTTCGCTGAAGGATCCGATCACGACCAACGCCGTGAACATCGGCGGGTTTCTGAATATGCTGGTGGCCGCGCGCGATGCGCAGGTCAAGTCCTTCGTGTACGCGGCTTCCAGCTCCACCTACGGCGACCATCCCGCGCTGCCCAAGGTGGAAGAGAACATCGGCAAGCCGCTATCGCCGTACGCCGTGACCAAGTACGTCAACGAACTGTATGCGGACGTGTTCGCACGCTGCTACGGCTTCGAGACCGTCGGCCTGCGTTACTTCAACGTCTTCGGCAAGCGCCAGAATCCCAATGGCGCCTATGCGGCGGTGATCCCGAAGTGGACCTCGGCCATGATCCAGGGCGAGGATGTGACCATCAACGGCGATGGCGAGACCAGCCGCGACTTCTGCTATGTCGCCAACGCGATCCAGGCCAACCTGCTGGCCGCCGTGGCGCCGCAGGAAGGCCGCAACCAGGTCTATAACGTCGCCGTCAGTGGCCGCAGCACGCTCAATCAACTGTTCGGCTTCCTGGTGCAGACGCTGGGCCGGCAGGGCGTGGCCTACGGAAAGCAGCCCGTGTACGCGGATTTCCGCCCGGGCGATGTGCGTCACTCCCAGGCCGACGTCAGCAAGGCTGGCCGCTTGCTGGGCTATCAGCCCACGCACACGATCCTGCAGGGCCTGGAAGAGGCGATGCCCTGGTACACGCAATTCCTGCGTTGATTTGAAAGCACTCATCCGCAAACTCGGCGCTATCCACCCGGACCACCAGCGTATTTTCAAAGGCGCGTTCCGGGTGGCGGTGTTCCTGCTATTAGGCAAGGCCGCGGGCGCAGTGAAGGAAATGGCGGTGGCCTACCGCTATGGCGTCAGCGACGCGGTCGACGCCTACCAGTTCACCATGACCATGGCGACCTGGCTGCCCGTCACCATCGTGGGCGTGCTGTCGGTGGTGCTGATCCCCGTGCTGGTGCGCCTGCGCCGCGCAGACGGCGTCGAGCGGGGAGATTTCATTCGTGAATTGCAGGGCTGGGTGCTGGCCGCAGGGATCGCCCTGGCCCTGTTGACCTGGCTGGCCTGGCCGTATGCGCTGGGCTGGCTGGGGCAGGGACTGTCGTCGCAAGTGCGTGGCATGACCGGCGATCTGCTGCTGGCCTTCGCGCCGGTGTCTGCGTTGCTGCTCGTCGCCGGCATCAGCGCCGCGCGCTTGCGCGCGCACGAGCGGCACGTCAACACGTTGCTCGACAGCGTGCCCGCCGTGGCCACGCTGGCCTGGGTCATGCTGGCCGTCAGCGCCGAGGGCGTCGGGCCGTTGCTCTGGGGCACGCTGGTGGGGTACGCGATCCAGACGGTCTGGCTGGCCTGGCTGGCCGCGCGCGCCGACGCCGGTTTCTGGGGCTGGCCGCGATTCACGCTACGCTCGCCGCACTGGCCGGAGCTGATGGGCGCGGCCGGCGTGATGCTGATCGGCCAGGTGGCGATGAGCTTTGTCGGTCCGCTGGACCAGTATGCCGCCGCCAACCTCGGCGCCAATGCCAACGCGACGCTGGGCTACGCCAGCCGGCTGCTGTCCCTGATCCTGGGCATCGGCGCCGTGTCGGTGGGCCGAGCGGCGCTGCCCGTGCTGGCCGATGTGCAGAGCCGGGGAGACGGCGCGCGCGCGCGCGCCATGGCCTTGAAATGGTCGTTGTTGATGGTGCTCGCTGGCGCCGGAGCGGTCGTCCTGGGCTGGCTGTTGGCGCCCTGGGGCGTGTCGGTGCTGTTCCAGCGCGGCGCTTTCACCGCCGAAAATACGCAGGCCGTCGCGCAGGTGCTGCGCTGGGGCCTTTTGCAGCTGCCGTTCTATTTCGGCGTGCTGATCCTGGTCCAGCTGCTGGCGAGCCAGAACCGATACCGGCTCATGTCCGTCATCGCGGTCGCCAATTTTGCGCTCAAGGCCGCATTGAATGCCGTGCTGGCGCCGCGCATGGGCGCGGCCGGCATCATGCTGGCGACCAGCCTGATGTATCTGTTGTCCTTCGCCTGCTACCTGGCCGTGGCCTTGCGCCCGGTACACACCAAGGAGGCGGCTGAATGACCGATGACGCCCGCGCCATCCGCGCGCGCCGCGTGCTGCTGTTCATCCATTCGCTGCACGGCGGCGGCGCCGAGCGTGTGGCTGCCGACCTGAGCGCGCATTGGGCGCAGGCAGGCTGCGAGGTCATGATCGTGACGCAGGCCAGCGCCGAGGGCGACGTCTACGCGTTGCATCCCAAGGTGCGGCGCGCGGTGCTCAACACGGCGGGCGAAGGCGGCGGCCTGCGCGGCATCCTGAGCAATCTGCGGCGGGTGCGCGCGTTGCGCCGCGTGATCCGTGCATTTCGCCCCGATATCGTCCTGGGGATCATGGCCACGGCGTCCATGCTGGCGGTGCTGGCGTCGACCGGCCTGGGCTGCAAGGTGATCGCGACGGAGCACGCGCATCCGCCCTCGCAGGCCCTGTCGGGTTTCTGGCGGTTCTTGAGGCGGTTCACCTATCCGCGCGCCGCGCGGGTGGTCGCGTTGACGCGCGATACGGCCGCGTGGATCGAAACCCATGTTCCCGGATCCCGGCTGGCAGTGGTTCCCAACGCCGTGCACTGGCCCCTGCCTCAAGGCGAGCCGTGGCGGGATCCGATGCCTCGCCCAGGCCGCAAGCGGCTGCTGGCGGTGGGGCGGTTGCATGCGGAAAAAGGTTTTGATCGCCTGGTTGACGCGTTCGAGCGTCTCGCGCCCGTGCATCCTGACTGGGATTTGGTCATCCTGGGCGAAGGCGGGGAGCGCAGCGCGCTGGAGGCCCAGGTGGGCCGCGCGGGCCTGCGGGAACGGATCTGGCTGCCCGGCCGCGTCGGCAATGTCGGCGATTGGTATGCGAGCGCGGATTTGTATGTCTTGACCTCGCGCTTCGAAGGCCTGTCGAATACGCTGCAGGAATCCATGGCCAGCGGCCTGGCAGCCGTCTGTTTCGATTGCGACACGGGGCCGCGCGAGGTCGTGCGCGATGGCGTCGATGGCGTGCTGGTGCGGCCCAACGGCGATGTGCCTGCGTTGTGCGCGGCGCTGGACGCGGTCATGGGTGACAACGCGATGCGTGCGCGCATGGCGGCCGCCGCGACTGACGTGCGCGACCGTTTTTCGGCCACCCGAGTGTTGGCCCGCTGGGAAGAACTTTTTGACGGCGTGGCGCGGGCCGGCCGCTAGGCCGCCACGCAGCGCCGTCGCGATATGGTGACCACGAGAACCTGATCATGTGCGGAATAGTCGGAATTTGGGGCCCCTTGGCGGACAAGTCGCAGGTGCTGGCGGAAAGCTGCCGCCGCATCCGCCACCGCGGACCCGACAGCAATGGCTTCTGGGAGGACGCGGGCGCCGAGCTGGCGCTGGCGCACGTGCGCCTGGCCATCCAGGACCTGACGGAAGCCGGCCACCAGCCCATGGTGTCGGCCTGCGGACGCTATGTGATGGTCTTCAACGGCGAGATCTACAACCACCTGGACATGCGCAAGCAGCTCGAGCAGTCGGCGCTGGCGCCGTCGTGGCGCGGGCACTCCGACACCGAGACCTTGCTGGCCGGCTTTTCGGCGCTGGGCATCGAGGCCACGCTGCAGGCGGCGGTCGGCATGTTCGCCATCGCGCTGTGGGACCGCGCCTCGCGCAAGCTGGTGCTGGCGCGCGATCGCATGGGTGAAAAGCCGCTGTACTACGGCTATTCGGGCGCGGACCTGGTGTTCGCGTCGGAACTGAAGGGGCTGACGCCGGTGCCGGGATTCGGCCAGGAGCTGAACCGCAACGCGCTGGCGTCGTACATGCGGCACAACTACATCCCGGCGCCGCAATCGATCTACGCGGGCATCGCCAAGCTGCCGCCCGGTACCTGGGTCGAGTTCACCGCCGATGACACCCGCAGCCGCCGCATGCCGGAGCCGCGCGTGTACTGGTCGGCGCGCGTTGCGGCCGACACCGCCGCGCGCTCGCTGCTGTCGTTCGAGTCCGACGCGCAGGCCGTCGACGCGCTGGAGGGCGTGCTGTCCAAGGCCGTTGGCGGGCAGATGCTGTCCGACGTCAGCCTGGGCGCCTTCCTCTCGGGCGGCATCGATTCGTCCACCATTGTCGCGTTGATGCAGGCGCAGAGCGCCCAGCCCGTGCGCACCTTCGCCATCGGCTTCCACGAAAAGGGTTACGACGAGGCGCAGCACGCCAAGGCCGTCGCCACGCACCTGGGCACCGACCATACCGAGCTGTACGTCACCGCCGACGACGCGCTGGCGGTGGTGCCATCGCTGGCGGACATGTATGACGAACCCTTCGCAGATTCCTCGCAGATTCCGACGTCGCTGGTGACGAAGATGGCCCGCCAGCACGTGACCGTGGCGCTGTCCGGCGATGGCGGCGACGAGCTGTTCGGCGGCTATTCGCGCTATTTCCGCGTCAACAATTGGTGGCAGAAGTGCGAGCGCATGCCCGCTTTCCTGCGCCAGCCGGCCGGCGCCTTGTTGAGCGCGTCCACGCATCTGCCCGGCAAGGGCGCGTGGCGCGGCAAGGTCGGCAAGCTGGGCGAGTTGCTGCGCGCCGATACGCGGGGCGAGTTCTACCGCCTGTTCGTGTCCTATTGGTCCGATCCGGCCCGCGTGGTCAAGGGCGGCGTCGAGCCCGAATCCGAGTTCGCGCGCGCCATGCAGGGCTCGACCTTCGAATCCATGATGAAGCTGGACACGGTCACCTACCTGCCCGACGACATCCTGGTCAAGGTGGACCGCGCGGCGATGGCGGTCAGCCTGGAAACGCGCGTGCCGCTGATCGACCACCGCGTCTACGAGTTCGCCTGGAGCCTGCCGCATCAATACAAGGTGCGCGGCGGCACCGGCAAGTGGCTGCTGCGCCAGGTGCTGCACCGCCATGTCCCTCAAGCGCTGGTGGACCGTCCCAAGCGCGGTTTCGCCGTGCCGCTGGCAGCCTGGTTGCGCGGGCCGCTGCGTGATTGGGCCGAGGCGCTGCTGGATCCGGCGCGACTGCGCCAGGAAGGCTGGTTCGAGCCCGAACCGATTCTGCGCAAGTGGCGCGAGCATGTGTCCGGCCACCGCAACTGGGACAGCCATCTGTGGGGCGTGCTGATGATGCAGGCCTGGCTCGACCGCTATCGTGACGCCGCGCGAGGGGCATGAGGCCCATGAAGATCCTGATGCTGGTCAGCTCCATGCACGCGGGCGGCGCCGAGCGCGTCGCCGCGACGCTGGTCAATGCCTGGGCCGAGCGCGGCGACGAGGTCACGCTCACGCCCACGTACTCGTCCAAGGGCAGCTGCTTCTATCCGCTGTCGGACAAGGTGCGGCTGGCCTGGCTGGCCGATCTGGCGGGCACGCGCGCCTCGGGCGCGGCCGCCGCGTTCAAGCGTCTGCTGACGCTGCGTCGGCATGTGCGCGATACCCGGCCCGATGTGGTCGTGTCCTTCCTGACCAATGTCAACGTCGCCGCCATCCTGGCGACCCGCGGGCTGCGCGCGCCGCTGATCGTCTGCGAACGCACCAATCCCACCGTCGACACCACTACCGGACAGGTATGGCGGCGCTTGCGGCGCCTGTTGTACCCGCGCGCCGACATGGTGACCGTGCAGGCCGAGGCCACCGCCGGACCGTTCGCCAGGCAGGTGCCAGGCATCAAGCGGCTGGCGGTGATTCCCAATCCCTTGCCTGCGCCCCTGCTCGACGCGCCGCTGGTCGCGCAGCGTGACGGCGGCCCGCGCGAGCTGCTGGCGATGGGGCGGTTGGTGCCGGACAAGCAGTTCGATCTGCTGATCGACGTATATGCAGAACTGGCGCCGCGCTTTCCCGACTGGAACCTGCGCATCTGGGGCGAGGGGCCGCAACGCGCCGCGCTGGAAAGCCAGGTCGCGCGCCTGGGGTTGCAAGAGCGGATCAGCCTGCCGGGACGCACGGAGACGCCCTGGGAGGCCCTGGCGCAGGGGCAGGCCTTCGTGCTCAGTTCGGCGGTGGAAGGATTTCCGAACGTGCTGCTCGAAGCGATGGCGCTGGGCCTGCCCAGCGTGGCTTTGGACTGCCCCAGCGGTCCGCGCGAAATGACGCGCGATGGCCAGGATGCGCTGCTGGTGCCGGCAGGCGAGCGCGACGCCTTGCGCGACGCGCTGCGGCGCCTGCTGGAAGATCAGGCGCTGCGCTCGCAGCTGGGCGCGCGTGGCGCGCAGGCCGTGCGCCAGCGCTATGCCCTGGCCAGCGTGCTGTCTGAATGGGATGCGCTGTTCGACGCGGTGCGGGGAGCGCGGCCATGAGCGCCCGGCCGCTGCGCGTGCTGCACGTGATCACGGGCCTGGGGCAGGGCGGCGCCGAGTCGGTGCTGTTCCGTCTGGCCACCCATGCCGGCGAGCCGGTGGAGCATGTCGTCGTCTCCCTGACCGATGAGGGCATCTACGGCGAGCGCCTGCGCGCCGCCGGCATCGAGGTCCACGCGTTGGGCATGCCGCGCGGACGCGCCAGCCTGGGCGGGTTCCTGGCCTTGCGGCGTCTGATCGCCGGCAAGCGGCCCGATGCGGTGCAGACCTGGATGTACCACGCCGACCTGATCGGCGGCCTGGCCGCGCGCCTGGCCGGGGTGCGCGCCATTGCCTGGGGCATACGCAATTCCGGCGCGCATCTGGAACGCAGCAGCCGGTCGGCGCGGATGGTGCTGCGCGCTTGCGCCTTCCTGTCGCGCCGGGTGCCCCGCGCCATTGTGTGCGCGGCGCAGGACGCGGCCGAGCGCCATGCAGCCAAGGGCTATCGGCGCGATCGCATGACGGTGATCTCCAACGGCTATGACCTGTCGCGCTACGCGCCCGACGCGCAGGCCGGGGCGCGCATGCGGCAGCTCTGGAATGTGCCGGCGGATGCGCCGCTGATCGGCTGCGTGGCGCGCTGGGATCCGCTCAAGGACCACGCCAACCTGCTGCGCGCGGTTGCCGCGCTGGTGCGCGACGGCCGCGACGCGGGCCTGCGCTGCGTGCTGGTGGGTCGCGGCATGACCGGCGAGAACGCCGAGCTGGCCGCCTTGATCGAGCGTCTGGGCCTGGCCGAGCGCATCGTGCTGGCCGGCCCCAGCGACGACGTGCCGGCGGTGATGAACGGCCTGGACGTGCATGTGCTGTCCAGTTGCGCGGAAGGCTTTCCCAACGTGGTGGCCGAAGCCATGGCCTGCTCCGCCTATTGCGTGGTGACGGACGTGGGCGACGCCGCCTTCATCGTCGGCGAGACGGGCATCGTGGTGCCGCCCGAGCAGCCCGAAGCCCTGGCGCGCGGCATCGAGGCCGGGCTGGGCGAGGTGGCCGCGCGCGGTGGACGTCGGGCTGGCGAGGCGGGCAGGGCGCGCGTGTTGGCCAATTTCAGCCTGGCGCGCATGGTCGAGCAATACATCGCGGTGTGGCGCCGCATTTCTGGAGATCGTGCATGAGCGCCGGACGCCGCTTGCTGTTCGTGGTCAACAATCCGGCTTTCTTCATGTCGCATCGCCTGCCCGTGGCCCTGGCCGCGCAGCGCGCGGGCTATGACGTGCACGTGGCCACCATGGACGGGCCGGCCGTGGCCGATATCCTGGCCCTGGGCATGACGCACCACGCCATTCCCATGACGCGCAGCGGCAAGCATCCGCTGCAGGAGCTGGGTACCTTGCTGGCGCTGATCCGCCTGTTCCGCCGTCTGCGGCCGCAGGTGGTGCACCTCGTGACGATCAAGCCGGTGCTGTATGGCGGCATCGCCGCGCGCCTCGCCCGGGTGCCGGCCATGGTCGCGGCGATTTCCGGCCTGGGGTTCGTGTTCCTGTCGAACTCGTTGAAGATGCGGCTCGTGCGCGCCGTGGTGGCGCGCCTGTACCGCATCGCACTGGGGCACGGCAACAGCCGGGTGATTTTCCAGAATGCCAGCGACCGGGACCTATTGAAGTCCCTGGGCGCCGTGCGCGACGAACAGGTCGTGATGATCCGCGGGGCCGGGGTCGATCTGGCCGAGTACCGGGCATTGCCCGAGCCGCCCGAGCCGCCCGTCGTCGTCACCATGGTGGCGCGCCTGCTGCGCGACAAGGGCGTGAATGAATTCGTGGAAGCGGCGCGGCTGCTGCGCGCGCGCGGCGTGCCTGTGTCCATGCGCCTGGTGGGCGGCGTGGACGCGGGCAATCCCGCCTCGGCGACCCAGCAGGATGTCGAGGCATGGCAGACGGAGGGGTGTGTGCAGGCCCTGGGCGAACGCAGCGATGTGCCGGGGCTCTACGCCGCCTCGCATATCGCGGTGCTGCCTTCCTATCGCGAGGGGCTGCCGAAGTCGCTGATCGAGGCGGCGGCCTGCGGACGGGCCGTGGTCACGACCGACGTGCCCGGCTGCCGCGATGCGATCGAGCCGGACAAGACCGGCCTGCTGGTGCCCGTGCGTGACGCCGGCGCGCTGGCGGACGCCATCACCCGGCTGGCGGCCGATCCGGCGCTGCGCCGCGCGATGGGCGCCGCGGGTCGGGCCCTGGCCGAGCGTGAATTCAATATCGAGCGCGTGGCGCGCATCCACGTCGATCTGTACGACGCCTTGAGCGCTTGATGGCAAGCCGGGCGCGCAGCGCGCCCGGTTGCGGCTCGGGGCGGATCAGGAATGCCGCGCGATCGCGTCGATCCAGTAGCGGGTGGAGGGGTCCTGCTGCTCGGCCTGGGGCGAGGGCGCGTCCAGTTCGCGGATGATGCCGCGCGCCAGCGCCTTGCCGAATTCCACGCCCCATTGGTCGAAGGGGTTGATGCCCCAGATCACGCCCTGTGAGAACACCTTGTGCTCGTAAAGCGCCAGCAGCGCCCCCAGCGTATAGGCTTCCAGGCGCGGCAGCACGATCAGCGAGGACGGCCGGCCGCCGGGATGCACCAGGTGCATCGCCAGGATGCGGGCGCGGTCGGGGTCGCTTTCCTTGGCCGAGGTCTCGGCCAGCGCTTCCTCGAAGGTCTTGCCGCGCAGCAGCGCCGAGCGCTGCGCCAGGCAGTTGGCGATCAGCAGCTCGTGATTGCGCGCATAGGCGTGGTCCGGCTGCTCGCACAGGATGAAATCCACCGGCGCGCCGGCGGCGTCCTGGTGCAGCCATTGGAAGAACGTATGCTGGCAGTCCGTGCCCGGCATGCCCCAGACGGCAGGCCCCGTCGGCATGCCAACGGGACTGCCGTCGGCCGTGGCGACCTTGCCCAGTGATTCCATTTCCAGCTGCTGCGCCCAGGGCACCAGATGATGCAGGCGCGAGTCGTAGGGCGAGATGACCAGCGAGTCATAGCCCAGCACGTTGCGGTTCACCACGCCGGCGAGCGCCAGCTGCAGTGGCGCGTTTTCGGCGGCGGGCGCGTTGCGGAAATGTTCGTCCATGGCGGCGGCGCCGGCCAGCAGCTGGTCGAAGGTGTCATTGCCCAGCGCCAGCGCCACAGGCAGGCCGATGGCGGACCACAGTGAATAGCGGCCGCCCACCCAGTCCCAGATCTGGAAGATATGATCGGGAGAAATGCCCAGGTTCAACGCCGCCTCGACGTTGGCGGTGATGGCCACGATCTGCTTGATGGGATCTGCCACGCCCGCGTCCCGCAGCCAGTTCATGGCGACTTCGGCATTGGCCAGCGGTTCGGTGGTGGTGAAGGACTTGGAGGCGACGATCACCAGCGTATCGTGCGGGTCCAGCCGGCTCATCGCGTCGGCGACGGAGTGCGAATCCACGTTCGAGGCGAAGCGCACGTCGCGCCGTGCACCGCTGTGGCGCAGCGCCCGCGTGATCAGCCGAGGCCCCCAATCGCTGCCGCCGATGCCCAGGTGCAGCACGCTGGAATAGCGGCCGGCGGCGTCGGCGTCGCGCACGAATTGGCGCACGCGTTCGCGTTCGGACTGCACGGCGTGCGCGACCATCGCGGGGGGAACGCCGGCGCGCAGCGCCGTATGCCAGGCGGGGCGTCGCTCGGTCCAGTTGGCGTTGCCCCCGTCGAACAGCCGTGCGCGCGCCGCTTCGAAGTCCTGCTGCTGCAGCAGGGCGGCAGCCGCCAGTTCCAGCTCGGGAGATTGGGCCTGGCCGCTGAGGTCCAGTCGCAATCCGGGAGCATCGATGATACGCAGTCGCTCTCCGCGGCGCGAGGCGCTGCGGGCGGCTGTGGCGAAGGTCTTCCAGGCGGGGCTGTCGGGCAGGGACATGGGGCTGATTCTAGAATGGCAGGACGGCTTCTGGCGCCAGTTTGGCCAGTTCGCGTCGGAAATCGGCTTGGATGCGGGCCAGCGCCTCGGCGCTCTGCGCCTCGAAACGCAGCACCACCACCGGCGTGGTGTTCGACGGACGCGCCAGCCCGAAGCCATCCGGGTATTCGGCGCGCACGCCGTCGATGGTGACCACCCGGCTCGCGCCGGGGAACTGGCCGTGGTCCTGCAATGCGCGTACCAGCGCGAAGGGCTGGCCTTCCTCCATCTCCAGCTTCAGTTCAGGCGTGGACACGTCTTGCGGCAGGGCTTCGAGCGGCGCGCAGGCATCGGCGTGGCGCGACACGATTTCCAGCAGGCGGGCGCCGGTGTACAGGCCGTCGTCGAAGCCGTACCAGCGCTCCTTGAAGAAGATGTGGCCGCTCATCTCGCCTGCCAGCGGCGCGCCGGTTTCCGCGAGCTTGGCCTTGACCAGGGAATGGCCGGTCTTCCACATCATCGGCTGGCCGCCGGCGGCCTGTACCGACAAGCCCACGTGCCGGCTGCATTTCACGTCGTAGATGATGGTGGCGCCGGGATTGCGGTCCAGCACGTCGCGCGCGAACAGCACCAGCTGGCGGTCGGGCCAGATGATCTGGCCGGATTTCGTGACCACGCCCAGCCGGTCGCCGTCGCCGTCGAAGGCCAGGCCCAGCTCACAGTCGGTATTGGCCACGCAGTCGATCAGGTCGCGCAGGTTCTTGGGTTCGGCGGGATCGGGATGATGGTTGGGAAAGGTGCCGTCCACCTCGCAGAACAGCTCGGTCACTTCGCAGCCGAGCGCGCGGAACAGCTGCGGCGCCACGGCGCCGGCCACGCCGTTGCCGCAGTCGATGGCGATCTTCATGGGGCGGGCGAGCTTCACGCCGCTGGCCACGCGCGCGATGTAGGCCTGCACCAGGTCCAGTTGCCGGCGCGTGCCGGGATGCGTGGCGACGGGCGCCGCGCCGCCGTTCATGGCGCGCGCGAGTTCCTGCACGTCCTCGCCATACAGGGCGCGGCCGCCCATCATCATCTTGAAGCCGTTGTATTTGGGCGGGTTGTGGCTGCCGGTGATGGCCACCCCGGAACCGGTCTGCATGGTGTGCGCCGCGAAATACACCAGCGGCGTGGGCACCTGGCCGATATCGAGCGTATCGACGCCCTGTTCCAGCATGCCCTCCTGCAGCGCCGTCGACAGCATTTCGCTGCTGAGCCGGCCGTCGCGGCCCACGACCAGCGTCTGGATGCCGGCCTCGCGGGCACGCACCGCCAGCGCCGCGCCCAGCGCACGGGCAAAGCCGGCGTCGATCAGGTCGGGTACGGTGCCGCGGATGTCGTAGGCCTTGAATACCGAAGCGGGGAATGGCGTGGTGGCGCCCATACGGGATCCTTTGGCGGCGAAAAGGCTAGGGGAAATCCCTGGCTTGGAGGCCGCAAAATCAATAGGGTGTGCAAAAACCGATTATCGCGCAATTGTGGCGCGGTCTCTCGCACAGGCCGCGTGCACGGCGGGTTGTGGCCTGGAACGCCGAGCCGGGCAGGTGGAATCAGTCTGGTTTCGGGCCTCGTCCGACGACGCCGTCGGACTGCGCCGCAGAGCGCCGTGCCGATGCCCGTCATCCGAAGGTGATACGCTTGCCATGCAAGCAGAAAGACCGGGAGGGGCCTATGGCTGCAAAAGTTTCCACAGTCATATCTTCGGGCGGCGCCAGGAACCGGCGCGGCCCACCCACGGACCACGCCGGACCCGCGGCCGGACGCGAGCGCCGGCTGGACATCCATGTCGTGGTGCCGCCGGGCGGCGAGCCCCTGACGGGCCGCGCCTGGGAGCGCAGCGTGTGGCGCGAGGCGCGCGTGCTGATTGCCGAATGCCCGGCGCCGCATCTGCCCGCGTCGGTGGAAAGCGCGCTGCGGGCGGTGGCCGCCAGCGTGGCGCGCGACCGTGGCTGGCAGGGCATGGGCACCGTGGCGTTTTCGCTGGACGACCGCAGCGGCGTGTTCCGGGTGCTGTGCGCCCAGGCCACGCCCCTGTCGGGCGCGGCGGTGGCCGATTGCGAACCTGTCGCGGCGCATGCGCTCGAACTGCGCATCGACGGCGGCGGGGACCGCCATGCGCCGTGCACGCGCCTGCTGGTGTGCGGCGTGACGCGCGGAGACGCCCTGCGGCGCGCGTATCGGGCCCTGTCGGAAATGCCCGGCCCTGTCGCGGTGGACAGGGGGTTTCTGATGAATCTCATCGCTTCGCGGGCCTTCTGCTCGGGCCTGACCGGCACGCGGCTGGACCAGGCGGTAGGCTAGAGGCCGAGCCCGCCCCTACAATATCCGCATGTCTTCCGAACCGCGCCTGGACCCCGTGCCAGGCGCTCGACCTTGCGCGGCGCCCCATGACCCTGCTCAGCGAACTGCAGTCCCTGCTTGGACCCTCCCACGTGCTGACCGGCGCCGATGCCGACGGCTATGTGCAGGACTGGCGCCGCCGCTATCGCGGCGCGGCGCTGGCGGCGGTACGCCCCGGCAGCACGGATGAGGTGGCTGCCGTGGTCCGGCTGTGCCTGCGCCACGGCGTTCCAGTGGTGCCCCAGGGCGGCAACACCGGGCTGTGCGGCGGCGCCACGCCTGACGCATCGGGATCGGCGGTCGTGCTGTCCACCGCCAGGCTGAACCGCGTGCGGGCGCTGGATACCGACAACGACACCATCACCGTCGAGGCCGGTTGCGTGCTGCAGGCCGTCCAGGAAGCGGCGGCGGCGGCGGGCCGGCTGTTTCCGCTCAGTCTCGCGGCCGAGGGCAGCTGTACCATCGGCGGCAACCTGGCCACGAACGCCGGCGGCACGCAGGTGCTGCGCTATGGCAATACGCGGGATCTTGCGCTGGGGCTGGAGGTCGTCACCGCCGACGGCGAGGTCTGGAACGGCCTGCGCGGCCTGCGCAAGGACAATACCGGCTACGACCTGCGCGACCTGTATATCGGCAGCGAAGGCACACTGGGCATCATCACCGCCGCTACGCTGAAGCTGTATCCGCGCCCGGTGGCATCCTGCACGGCGCTGCTCACGCTGAGCGGCATCGATGACGCGGTGGAGCTGCTGTCGCGCGCCCGAGCCGGCTTCGGCGCATCGCTGATCGGCTTCGAGCTGATGAGCGGCGCCTGCCTGCAGGCCGTGGTGCGCCTGTTTCCGCAGCAGCGCCTGCCTTTCGAAGGGGATTCCGCCGCCGCGCCCTGGTTCGCGCTGCTGGAGCTGTCCGACAGCGAAAGCGAGCAGCATGCGCGCGAGCGTTTCGAAGCGGTGCTGGGCGCAGCCATCGAGGCTGGACTGGTCAGCGACGCGGCCATCGCCGCCAACGTGGCCCAGAGCAAGGCGCTCTGGCATCTGCGCGAGAGCATCCCGCTGGCCGAGGCCGAGCTGGGTAAATCCGTCAAGCACGATGTCTCGATCCCGATTTCCGCCATCGCCGGCTTTGTGGACAAGACCAACGCGCTGCTGCAGGCGCGCTTTCCCGGAGTGAGGCACGTGATCTTCGGCCATCTGGGCGACGGCAATCTGCATTACAACGTGGCCAATGCGGCCGGGCAGACCGAGGCCGAGCTGCTGGCGCTGCAGGGCGAGATCTATGGCGTGGTGCATGACAGCGTCCACGCGCATGCGGGCTCCATCAGCGCCGAGCATGGGGTGGGACAGCTCAAGCGCGACGAACTGCCGCGCTACAAGAGCGCGGTCGAACTCGGGCTGATGCGCCGCATCAAGCGCGCCCTGGATCCGCAAGGCCTGATGAACCCGGGCAAGGTCCTGCAGGACTAGGGCCGGACTGTCGGGCAAATACAAACTCCAAGGCCGGATGTTCCGGCGGAATTGACCAGGAGGACGGCATGGCGGCAGGTCCCGCAGCGGGGGCGAACCATCGGGTGCTGATCGTCGAGGACGACAGCATCATCGCAGGCAACCTGTACACCTTTCTGGAGGCGCGCGGCTTTTTGCCCGATGCCGCCTACAGCGGGCCGGCCGCGCTCAAGCGCCTGGGCGAGCAGCGCTTCGACGCGGTCATCCTGGACATCGGCCTGCCCGGCATGGACGGCAACGCGGTGCTGCACACCCTGCGGACCGAACTGCGCCAGGCCGTGCCGGTGCTGGTGCTGACGGCGCGCGACAGCCTGGAGGACAAGCTGGCCGGCTTTTCGCACGGCGCCGATGACTACCTGACCAAGCCCTTCGCGCTGCTCGAGGTCGAGGCGCGCCTGCTGGCGCTGATCCAGCGCGCCCGGGGCAACACCGTGAACACGCTGCGGGAGTTCGGGACATTGCGATACGACACGCGCAGCCGCGAAGTGTCCGTCGGCGGCGTGCCGGTGCACCTGACCCGCAAGGCGGCCGTCATCATGGAAGTGCTGTTGCGCGATCCGGGCCGCGTCGTCTCGCGCGAGGAACTGGAATCCGCGCTGTGGGGCGGCGAGCCGCCGTCCGCGGATGCCCTGCGCAGCCAGGTCCATCTGCTGCGCCGCGCCCTGGCGGATGCGGGCTTCGACGGCATCCAGACCATGCACGGAACGGGCTGGCGCCTGGTTCTGCCGGGAGAAGACGCGTGAACGCCGTGGGCGGCCAAGGCCGGGCGCCGATCGCCGGGCGGCCGTTGCCGGAGGAGCGGCGATGAGCCGGGGCGGCAGCGGCACGCTGACCCAGCGCGTGGTGTGGGCCCTGACCGGCACGGTCGCGCTGTTCGTGACGGCCCTGGCCTTGCTGGCCTACCTGACGTTCGACCAGATGGAAGACGATCTGGTCAACGACATCCTCAATACCGAGATGGACAGGCTGGTGCAGCATGCGCGCGTCAGCGACGAATTCCTGCCGCGGCGCGGACCGCGCGTGCTGGGCGGCTCCATGCGCGCCTGGCTGCAATCGGACGGCCAGGCGCCGGTTGGCATTCCCAAGGAACTCCTGGGCCTGGACAATGGCCTGCACCTGATCGAACCCGGGCCCTATACCTGGCATGTGATGGTGGCCGACACCGGCGGCGGCAAGGTCTACCTGCTCTACGATGCGACCGAAAACGAGGAGCGGGTGCATGATTTTGGCCTGATCGTGCTGGGCGTGGGGGCGATCTGCGTGGTCGGCGCCTATGCGCTGTCGCGGCGGGTGGCCGCCGTCGCGGCCGGGCCGCTGCTCGACCTGACCGACCGGCTGTCGACCTGGGCGCCCGGATCTCCGGACCTGGCCGTGACGCGTGACGACGAGGCGGGCAGGCTGATCGAAGCATTCAATCGCATGCAGAACCAGGTGGACCGGTCGATCGCGCGCGAGCGCGAGTTCGCGGGCAACCTGAGCCACGAAGTCCGCACGCCCCTGGCCGCCATCCGTTCCGACAGCGAACTGATGTTGCTGACGCAGGTCCTGACGCCCGACCAGCGGCAGCGCCTGGCGCGCATCGTGGACAACGTCGACGATGTGGTCGTCTGCCTGGAAAGCGCCCGCGCCATGGCGCGCGACCAGCTGCGGCCGCCCGAACCCGTGGATCTGGCGCAGTGCATGGCCGATGCCTGGCGCGGCCACGAGGCGCAGGCCGATTTAGCGGACCTGTGGCTGGACAACCGGATCCCCGAAGGGCAGGTATTGATCCTGGACCGCTATGCCCTGCTGACCGTGCTGCGCAACCTGGTGCGCAATGCCATCGAACATGCCGCGCCGGCCACGTTGACGGCCAGCCTGACCGGGGATGGCGCGTTGGCGCTGCGTGACGACGGCAAGGGCATCGACGCGGACGACCTGCCTTTTCTCTTCCGTCGCTATTTCAGCGGGCGGTTGCGGGACGCCGGCGGCCAGGGGCGGGATGAAACCGCCCATGGACTGGGCCTGGCGATCGCCAAGCGCGTTTGCGACATGCAGGGCTGGATGCTGGCGGTGGAATCGTCCAGGACGGGGCCGGAGCGCGGCACCTGCTTCCTGCTGCGTTTCAAGGACGAACCGGCACGGGTGTGATGCGAATTTCACGATTCTTCGACTGCGGCCTGCCTACACTGCACGGTTAATTCCATTTGCGCCTAGCCGCACTCCCGTCATGCCGCCTCTACCCACGCCCGGACCGCGCGGGCCGTCCAGAACGGCCTATTTGTTGACGCATGTGCTGGGCGTGCCGCTGCTGCTGGCCTGCCTGGCGTGGTGGATCAATGCGTCCGGGCTGGATATGACGATCGCCCGGACCCTGTTCGACCCGGCGATCGACGATTTCCCCCTGCATACCTCGCGCTGGCTGGAGCTTATCGGCCACCGCATGGTGCTGGCCCTGCCCGTCGGCGTGGGCCTGGCCGCGGTGGGCGTGGCGCTGGTCGCCTCCAGGGTGCCGGCCTGGAAGCCGGCGCGCGGGGTCGCCCTGGCCGTGGCGGCGACCTGCCTGCTGGGCCAGCTGGCGGTGAGCCAGCTCAAGCATTACACGACGCTGCCGCGTCCCTACGACCTGGAGACGCTGGGCGGCTATACGCCTTATCCGCTGCACTGGTGGACCTGGGTGCGAGCCCGGGCGGGCGGCGCGCTGCCTAGCGGGCATGCCGGCGCGGGC
>NZ_JAGTJY010000350.1:0-1789 GCF_018195695.1 Achromobacter sp. Marseille-Q0513
CCCTGACGGCGGGCCGCGACGCGGCGGTCACGGGCGCGGTGAGCGCGGGCCAGGCGCTGACGGTGGATGCCGCTGGCGATGTGTCGGTGAGCGCGCGCGGCAGCCTGCAGACGCAGGACGCACTGCGCGTGGCGGCGGGGCGCGATCTGGCGCTGGGCGGCTCGCTGGTGATGGGCGATCAGGACGTGCGCGTGCAGGCCGGGCGCAATCTGCGCGCGGGTACTGCGGCAGATAGCGGCTCGGGCAATGGCAACAACGGCACAGGCGGCAACAACAACGGCAATACGGGCGGCACCGGCAACAACAATGGCGGCACCGGTGGCAATAACGGAAGTAACGGCAGCGGCAACAACGGTGGCAACACCGGAAGCACCGGCGGCAATGCAGGCAACGGCGCAGGCACGAGCAACGGCTCGGGCGCAGGCGCAAGCACCGAGACCGCCGCCAGCACGCAATCGGTCGGCCTGGTATCCGCCAAGGGCGCGCTGACGCTGCAAGCCGGCCGCGACGTCCAGCTGCCCGGCCAGATCTCGGCCGCGCGCACGCTGCAAGCCGAGGCCGGCGGCGAGCTGTCCACGACTGCCGGCGCACGCCTGCAATCGGGCCAGGCCATGGGGATACGCGCGGGCGAGGGCGTGACGTTGGCCGGCTCGGCCCTGAGCGACACCAGCCTGTCCATCGACGTGGCGCGCGAGCTGCGCCTGGATGGCAGCGCGCTGGCTTACGGCGGCACGCTGCGATTGGCGGGCAATGACGTGCTGCTGGGCGCGGCCAGCAAGACGCAGGGACGCGGCATCGACGTCACCGCTACGCGCGATCTGCGCGCAGGCGGCGCCCTGGTGTCGGCGGGCGCGGTCAAGCTGGATGCGGGCCGCGACGCGGCGGTCTCCGGCACGCTCAATGCCGACGGCGACCTGACGCTGCAAGCGCGCGGCGCGGCCACGACGGATGGCCAGCTATCCAGCACCGGCAAGCTGCAACTGCAAGCCGGCAGCGATGCCACCCTCAAGGGCAGCCTGCGCAGCAACAGCGACCTGACGGCGGACGCGGGCGGCAAGCTGGCGCTGCTGGGCAGCGCCAGCGCAACGACAGGCGCGTTGAATCTGACCTCGGTGGGCGACCTGTCCATCGGCAAGGACGCCACGGCCCAAGCCGGCGGCGCCATCGGCCTGCGCACGCAAGGCAACTTCACCACCGCCGGCGCGCTGGCGTCGCTGCAAGCGCTGACCATCAGCGCGGCGGGCGACGCGGCCATCGACGGCAAGCTGCTGGCGGGCGGACCACTGTCCGTCGATGCGATCGGCAAGATCGCGGCCGGCGCGGACGCGAAGCTGCAGGCCAAGGGCGCGCTGCGCCTGGACGCCGGCAAGGCGCTGACGCTGGCCGGCCTGGCCGAGACCAACGCCGGCATGACGCTGGCCTCGGGCACGGATCTGCGCGTGGACGGCAGCGCCATGGCTTATGGCGGCGCGCTGTCCCTGACGGCCGGAGAAAGACTGGCGCTGGCGTCCACGAGCCGCGCGCAGGGCACAGGCATCACGGCGCGCTCGGGCGGTGATCTGGAAGCCGCCGGCGAGATGGGCGCGCGGGGCGACATCACGCTGTCCGCCAGTCAGGACCTGCGTCTGGCAGGCAAGGGTGCCGCCGCGGGCAACCTGACGCTGACCGCCGCGCGCGACCTGCGCGCGCAGGCCGCCTCGCAATGGGAAGCCGATGGCGGTGCGAGCATCAAGGCCGGGCAGGACGCCGCGCTGGCCGGCGCCCTGCGCACCAATCGCGATATCGGGCT
>NZ_JAGTJY010000351.1:0-1749 GCF_018195695.1 Achromobacter sp. Marseille-Q0513
GGCGAGCGGGCAAAAAGCCGCGAAGCTCTGGTGATCAAGGCGAGGCGGCGTAGATCCGGCGGCTGTGCGATGAAGGAGTGCGTTCTTACCTGGGGACGCCTCGCGTAGAGCCTGAAAGGGTAACGGTGCTGAGCCGGAGCGAGGTCTCAGCAGAGGTCATAGTAGGCATGGGCTGGGCCGGCGAGGCTGAAACCGATGCTGAAGGACCGAACGAGAGGAAGTGTACGAGGACATGTCGATGTCAAAGGCCACGCGCCAGAAGTCCGCGCAAGCGGAGCGGGATGCTGTAGGTCGGGGTGAAGCCCCGGTTGGGGTATGCTGTGGCGAAGCCTGCGGCCCGCGGCAGGGAACCGGAGACACGGGGTCGGCGTTGCTGGAGGCGGCGCTGACGCGAGAGAACCTGAGGCGGGCGTTCAAGCGGGTGCGAGCCAACAAGGGGTCGGCGGGCGTGGACGGTCTGGACATAGATCAGACCTCACGCAAGCTGGCGTCCGAATGGCCTGAACTGCGTGGGCGGTTGCTTCAGGGGACGTACCGGCCCAGTCCGGTACGGCGGGTAACGATCCCCAAGCCCGACGGAGGCCAGCGCGAGCTGGGCATCCCGACGGTGACGGATCGGCTGATCCAGCAGGCGTTGCTGCAAGTGTTGCAGCCGCTGCTTGATCCTGGCTTCAGTGAGCATAGCTACGGGTTCCGTCCCGGTCGCCGGGCACACGACGCGGTGTTAGCCGCGCAGTCGTTCGTGCAGCAGGGGTATCACGTGGTGGTGGACGTGGACCTGGAGAAGTTCTTCGACCGTGTCAACCACGACCTCCTGATCGACCGGCTACAGAGGCGCATCGACGATGCTGGCGTGATCCGGTTGGTTCGAGCGTACCTGAGCGCTGGGATCATGGACGGCGGGGTGGTCAGTGAACGGGATCAGGGAGCGCCGCAGGGTGGTCCGCTGTCCCCATTATTAGCCAACGTCATGCTCGATGAGGTGGACCGAGAACTGGAGCGGCGGGGCCACCGCTTTGCGCGCTACGCCGACGACTGCAACGGGTACGGGCGCAGTCGTCGCGCGGGCCAGCGGGTGATGGCACTGTTGCGCCGGTTATACGGTCGGCTCAAGCTGAGGGTCAACGAGGCCAAAAGCGCGGTGGCCGCCGCGTTCGGTCGCAAGTTCCTGGGATATGCCCTATGGCAGACTCGGGCAGGTGCGGTCAAGCGGGCGGTGGCAACCAAATCGTTGGCGGCGTTCAAGCAGCATGTCCGGGATAAGACGGGCCGCAGCGGTGGACGTAGCGTCAGGCAGGTCGTGCAGCAGTTGCGGCCCTACTTGCTGGGATGGAAGGCCTACTTCAGGCTGTCGGAAACGCCGGGGGTCTGGCGTGATCTGGACCGCTGGTTGCGACACCGGCTACGGGCCATCCAGCTCAAGCAGTGGAAACGCGGCACGACCATGTTCCGGGAACTGCGCACCTTGGGGGCCAGCCATCGCGTGGCGCAACTGATCGCGGCCAACAGCCGCCGATGGTGGTGCAACAGTGGCAAGCTGCTCAATAGCGTACTGGACCTGGCATGGTTCGACCGGCTCGGCCTGCCCCGCCTTGCATAACCTCAACCTCTCGAACCGCCCGGTGCGGACCCGCATGCCGGGTGGTGTGGCAGGGGCGCAGCCTTCGGGCTGCCCCCTATGCCGATTAGCCTGATTCCTGCAACCAGACCGGCAGATTGCGCCGGGTATGAAGCACGCGCCATACGTCG
>NZ_JAGTJY010000352.1:0-1742 GCF_018195695.1 Achromobacter sp. Marseille-Q0513
CATATATCAGGAACCCAACCACCCATCATGCCCGACCTGGAACCAGACACCGTCTCCGCCCTCGAAGCCCCCGAATTCGCGCCCGCCCAATTCGTCCGATGGTTCCGAGAGGTGGCGCCCTATGTGCATGCGTTCCGAGGCAAGACGTTCGTGGTGGCGTTCGGCGGCGAGCTGGTGCAGGCCGGCGCGCTGAACACACTGGTGCAGGATCTGTCGCTGCTGTCCGCGCTGGGTATCCGCCTGGTGCTGGTGCACGGCTCGCGTCCCCAAGTCAATGAACAGCTGCGCCTGAAGGGCTATACCCAGCAGTTCGACCGTGGCCTGTCGCCCACCGACGCCGCCGCGCTGGAATGCGCCAAGGAAGCCGCCGGCGAGATCCGCCTGGACATCGAGGCCGCGTTCAGCCAGGGCCTGCCCAACACGCCCATGTCGCATTCGCACATCCGGGTCATCTCGGGCAACTTCGTCACCGCCCGCCCCACCGGCGTGCTGGACGGCGTGGACTACAAGCACACCGGCCAGGTCCGCAAGATCGATGTGGACGCGCTGAAGTTCGCCATCGAGAAGGGTTCGTCGGTGGTGCTGCTGTCGCCGCTGGGCTTCTCGCCCACGGGCGACGCCTTCAACCTGGCGATGGAAGACCTGGCCACCAGCGTGGCCGTGGCGCTGCGCGCCGAGAAACTCATCTTCCTGTCCAGCTCGCAAGGCGTGCTGAACGACGACGGCACGCCCGACACCGAACTGGCGCGCGTGGACGCCGACGCGCTGCTGGCCGCCGGCACGCTGGACGAGGAAACCAGCTACTTCCTGCAATTCGCCTCGCTGGCGGTCAAGCGCGGCGTGGCCCGCTCGCACCTGCTGCCCTTCTCGCTGGATGGCAGCGTGCTGCTGGAGATCTTCACCCACGACGGCGTGGGCACCATGGTGGTCGAGGACACGCTGGACGACCTGCGCCCGGCCACCATCGACGACGTCGGCGCCATCCTGAGCCTGATCGAGCCGCTGGAAGCCGATGGCACGCTGGTGCCGCGCCCGCGCAGCGTGATCGAGCGTGACGTCGAGAACTTCACCGTGCTGGAGCACGACGGCGTGATCTACGGCTGCGCCACGCTGCACAACTTCGCCGAAGACCAGATGGCCGAGATGGCCTGCCTGATCGTGCATCCTGAATGGCAGGGCTCGGGCGAAGGCGAGATCCTGCTGCGCCACATGGAATCGCGCGCCCGCGCGGCCGGCGCCAAGCGCCTGTTCGTGCTGACCACGCGCACCTCGCACTGGTTCATCAAGCGCGGCTTCGTGCAGGGCGGCATCGCCGACCTGCCGCGCGAAAAGCAGCACAACTACAACCGCTCGCGCAACAGCCTGGTCTTCATCAAGAAGTTGTGATCTCCCGAAGCGCTACGCGCTTCCCACCTGGGCGGCCCCCCCAGGGGGCGCCGCCGCGGACCGGCAAAGCCGGCTCCGCGCGGCCTTGATCGCGACAACCTTGCGATGCAGAGGGCATCTCGCATGACCGTTGCAGGCATGAACTAAAATGCGGCGTTATCGTCACTTTCCGGCAGCGAAATCATGGCCCGTACCGTCAACTGTGTGAAATTGAAGCGTGAAGCCGAGGGACTGGACTACCCGCCCTATCCCGGCGAGCTGGGCACGCGCATCTGGCAAAGCATCTCGAAGGAAGCCTGGGAAGAGTGGAAGCAGGTGCAGACGCGCCTGGTCAATGAAAACCGCCTGCATCTGCG
>NZ_JAGTJY010000353.1:0-1719 GCF_018195695.1 Achromobacter sp. Marseille-Q0513
GTGTTCGTGTGAGCGGAGCGGGTTATTGCGGCGAACGCCGGTTCGTCAGTCGTGCCGCATGCCGCATGCTTGCCGTGCTTGCCGCCGCTGTGCGGGCGGCAACCGGGGGTTCCTGACTCTGGCGGAGGAGCCCGGCGATCTGCTGGGCCATCCTTCAAACCAGGATGATGTCGTACTTCTCTTGCGTATACGTGCTTTCCACTTCCAGCGATACGCGCTTGCCGACGAAGTCTCCCAGCATGGCCAGGTGCTGGCTTTCCTCTTCCAGGAAGAGATCCACCACTTCCTGCGAGGCCAGGATGCGGAATTCCTTGGGGTTGAACTGCCGCGCCTCGCGCAGGATTTCGCGCAGGATCTCGTAGCAGACCGTGCGCGGCGTGCGCACGTTGCCGCGCGCCTCGCACATGGGGCAGGGCTCGCACAGCTGGTGCGCCAGCGAATCGCGGGTCCGCTTGCGCGTCATCTCGACCAGGCCCAGCTGCGTGAAGCCGTTGACGGTCATGCGGGTGCGGTCGCGCGAGAGCGCCTTCTTCAGCTCGGCCAGCACGGTGTCGCGGTGCTCCTGCTCCTCCATGTCGATGAAGTCCAGGATCACGATGCCGCCCAGGTTGCGCAGCCGCAGCTGGCGTGCGATGGCTTGCGCGGCCTCCAGATTGGTCTTGAAGATGGTGTCGTCGAAATTCCGGCCGCCGACGAATCCGCCCGTGTTCACGTCGACCGTGGTCAGCGCCTCGGTCTGGTCGATGATCAGGTAGCCGCCGGACTTCAGGTCCACGCGCCGCGACAGCGCGCGCGCGATTTCCTCGTCCACGTTCGCGGTATCGAACAGCGGGCGCTCGCCGCTGTAGTGGCGCACCCGCTCCACCACCGACGGCGTATAGGTGCGCGCCCATTCCAGCATGGACGAGGTGGTGGTGCGCGAGTCCACCAGGATGGTGCCCGTGTTCGGACCGACCATGTCGCGCAAAACGCGCTGCGCCAGCGTCAGGTCCTGGTGCAGCAGGGCGGGGGCGGGTTGCGTGCGCGCCAGCGCCTGCACGCTGGTCCACAGCTTGCGCAGGTAGGCCACGTCCGCGTTCAGTTCGTCGTCGTTGGCGCCTTCGGCCTGGGTGCGGACGATGAAGCCGCCCTTTTCCCCTTCTGGCATCAGCGCCTGCAAGCGCTCGCGCAGCTGCGTGCGCTCGGTCTCGGAATCGATCTTCTGCGAGATGCCGATATGCGGATCATGCGGCAGATAGACCAGCATGCGGCCGGCCATGCTGATCTGCGTGGACAGCCGAGCGCCCTTGGTGCCCAGGGGATCCTTGACCACCTGGACCATGATGGTCTGCCCTTCGAACAGCAGTTTTTCGATGGGCGTGGGTGGCAGCCCCTGGCTGCGCTCGCCGCGATTCTCGCGCAGGTCCGCGATATGGATGAATGCCGCGCGCTCCAGCCCGATGTCGATGAACGCGCTTTGCATGCCCGGCAGCACGCGGACCACACGGCCCAGGTAGATATTGCCCACATGGCCGCGCTGGATGCTGCGCTCGACATGCAGTTCCTGCACCGCTCCCTGCTCGACCAGCGCGACGCGGGTCTCGAACGGGGTGACATTGATCAGGATGTCTTCGCTCATTGCGGTGGCAGTGGGCATGGGGCGGTCGTCTCCATTCAGTTGGGTGGGCGGCTTACAAGGCGAATAGTAAACGTACCGCCGGGGCAGGCAAGTCGAGACGG
>NZ_JAGTJY010000354.1:0-1669 GCF_018195695.1 Achromobacter sp. Marseille-Q0513
GCGTCAGGGTGACGATCGCGCTGCCCGCGTCCGCGTCGGCAACGGTGATGCCGGTGATGACGCCGGAAATGTCTTCGCTGAAATTCAAGGTCGACGGCAGCGTCAGCACGGGCGGAATGTTGCCGTCCTGCACGGCGATGTCCTTGGCCGCGAGGACGCTGCTATTGACGCCGTCCGAAACCTGGATGCTGATCGAGCGCGAGGCCACGGGCGTGCTTTCGCCGGTATTGACGAAGGTGATCGCGCGTAGCGCCGCCTGCCATTGCGCGACCGTGGCCAGGCCGCCGGCGGACGTCAGGGTGAGGACGCCGGTGGCCGGGTCATAGAATCCCACGACGTTGCCCATGGTGGCCCCGTCGTTGACGAAGCCCAGCACATCGCCCGCTTGCAGGTTGCCGATGGTGATCCGGGCGCTGGCCAGCGTCGTGCTGTCCGGATCGGACAAGGTCAGGCCGGCGTCGACCGCGACGGCCTGCGAGCCGCCGCCCTTGCTGACGAAGGCGGTGGCGCCGGCGGACGGCGTCACGACGGGCGATGGATCGAACTGCTTGACCGTGATGGCGCGGGTGACGCTGTCGCTGTCGCGCGAACCATCATTGACCATGATGGAGATCGTGCGCGTGGCGGTGCTGGTGTTCGGATCGGTGTTGGTATAGCGGACCGAGCGCAGCGCGGCTTCCCATTGCGCCAACGAGGCGCCCGACGATGTCAGCGTCAGCACGCCGGCGCTGTACACGCCCGTGATGCCGTTGCCGGCGATAAAGGACAGCACGTCGCCGGCCTGGAAATTGCCCGTGATCGAAATGACGGCCCTGGTCAGCGTGGCGCTGTCGCTGTCGCTGAGCGTGATGCCGCCGTCCACGGCCACCGGCACGGACGCGGAGCCCTTGATGGTGAATTCCGGGTTTCCGGCGCTGGGCGTCACCACGGGCGCATGGGGCAGGGTGACGGTGGATGCCAGCGACAGGACGGCGGTGTCCGCGCCGCCATTGGCGGTGCCGCCGCTGTCGGTGACGCCGGTCAGCGTCACGACGCGGGTGCCGCCGGCGGCCGAGGCCTTGGCGTCCTGGTAGGTGATGCCGTTGAGCACGCCGTTGGCCGTGGCGGCGGCGATGCCGGTCGAACTGATGGTCACCGTCGCCGTGTTGCCGCTGACCGTCACCGTCACGGTCAGGCCCAGGCCGCTGGTGGTGAGCGTGGTGTTGTCGACCAGCGCGACGGTGGTGCCGTCGATCGTCAGGCTTTCGCTGGCGCCATCCGCCAGGCCCGACACGGTCAGGGTCATGAGCTTGATGTTCTGCCCGGCTTCGCCGGGGTCGATGCTGGCGCCGCTGAACAGCGCCACGCCCGACCCGCCCGGCACATGCACCGGGTCGCGCGGCGTAACGGCGACCGTCGGCGCGTCGTTCAGCGCCACGATGTCGATGCTGACGATCGCCATGGCGCTGGCGCTGCGGCCGTCGTAGATGCTGATGGCAACGGTGCGGGTGGGGGTGTAGGGGTCGTTGCTGGTGTTCTTGTAGGTCAGCGCCGACATCAGCAGGGCCACGCGGGCCGGCGTCGCGTTGGCATTGAACGTCACGATCACGTTGTGCCCATTGGCGCCGTCGCCATTGGGGGCGATCACGCCGATGGCCACGCCGGCCACGGTCACCACGCTGCCCACGTT
>NZ_JAGTJY010000355.1:0-1666 GCF_018195695.1 Achromobacter sp. Marseille-Q0513
GGCTTGAGCGGCGTGGAGAAGCCGGTGCGCACATTGTTCTCGCGATTGGCGGACACGGGGATGTCCACGGTCAGCACCAGGGTCTCGTAGCCGGCCTTGCGGGCGCGTTCGACCAGCGCGTCGATGCGGGCCGGGTCGCCGGGCAGGTAGGCCTGGAACCAGGTGCCGGGCGCGGCCTGGATCACGTCTTCAAGCGGAATCAGCGAGGTGCCGCTGAGGATGGCGGGGATGTTGGATGCCCGCGCGGCGCGGGCCTGGGCGATGTCGCCGCGATAGGCCGACAGCGCGCTCAGGCCCATGGGCGCGATGCCGAACGGCGCGTCGTAGCGGCGGCCGAACAGGTCGAACTGCTGCGAGCGGGCCGACACGTTCACCAGCACGCGCGGCACGAAGCTGTAGCGCGCGAACGCGTCGCGGTTGGCGCGCAGCGACTGGTTGTCCTCGGCCGCGCCGGCGATGTAGCCGAAGATGGGGCGCGGCAGGCGCCGGCGCGCGGCCTGCTCGAAGTCGTCCAGCGACAGCATGCGCGCCAGGGCGCGGGGCAGGGGGCGGGCGGAGGAGGTGACGGTCATGGCGGGCGGCGCGCGTTGGGGAAAGCCCCATAATCTAGCGCCGTCGCCGCCAGCCCGATAGCGAATAAAACCGGAACGGCGGGTTCGCCGAAAGGAAACAAGCCGGGCGGTCCGAGGGCCGTGCGAGCGTCAGGAACGGACAGCCCGAAGATGGCGCGCCCTGGCATTCGGCGCCGGGGCATGCCGGCGCCGAATGCCTCAGGTCGGCAAGGCCAGCAGCTCGCCCATGCGGACCGGGCCGCGCACCGAGGGGGTGTCGGACCAGCGGATCTTGCCGGGTCCGAACAGCACGATGGCGGTGGACCCGAGCTTGAAGCGGCCCATCTCGGCGCCCTTGTCCAGCTGGATCGGCGCGCGCGCGTCGGCGTCGTAGCGCGTGGCCTTGACGCCGCGCTTGTGCGGCGTGACCAGGCCGGCCCAGACGGTTTCGATGGAGGCGACGATCATGGCGCCGACCAGCACCAGCGCCATGGGGCCATGCTCGGTGTCGAAGATGCAGACCACGCGTTCGTTGCGCGCGAACAGGCGCGGCACGTTGCGGGCCGTCAGCGGGTTGACCGAGAACAGCCGGCCCGGCACGTGGACCATTTCACGCAGCGTGCCGGCCACGGGCATGTGGACGCGGTGATAGTCGCGCGGCGACAGGTAGATGGTGGCGAACTCGCCGCCCTGGAACGGCGCGGCGCGCTCGGCGTCGCCGCCCAGCAGGTCGGCCAGCCCGTAGCTGTGGCCCTTGGCCTGGAAGATGCGGCCGTGCTCGATGGCGCCCATCTGGCTGATCGCGCCGTCGGCCGGGCACAGCACCGAGCCGGGCTCGTCGTCCAGCGGCCGCGCGCCGTCCTTCAGCGCGCGTGTGAAGAAGTCGTTGAAGCAGTCGTAGGCCAGCGCGTCTTCCTGCTCGGCCTCGCTCATGTCGACGCCGTAGCGTTGCACGAAGCGCGAGATCATCCAGTTCTTGACCGCGGGTTCCCGGCAGTCGGACGCGTATCCGAACAGGCGCGACACCAGGTGGTGGGGCGCGAGGTACTGGCTGGCGAGAAAGAGCTGGTCTTTGATGGGCATCGGCAGGGGGGAAATAGCAGCGTCCCGCAAGG
>NZ_JAGTJY010000356.1:0-1663 GCF_018195695.1 Achromobacter sp. Marseille-Q0513
GCGCCACCGCCGCCGAGATGGCCATCGCCGATTTCGGCGGCCAGGTGCTGGGCAAGAAGATCGACCTGCTGGTGGCCGACCACCAGAACAAAGCCGACATCGCCGCCGCCCGCGCGCGCGAGTGGTACGACACGCAGAAGGTCGACGCCATCATGGACGTGGCCGGCTCCGCGCCGGCGCTGGCGGTGCTGGAGGTGGCGCGCGAGAAAAAGCGCATCGTGGTCTACAGTGGCCCCGGCACCGAGCGCATCACCAACGATCTGTGCTCGCCCTACTCGGTGCACTACACCTACGACACCTGGTCGCTGGCCAACACCACCGCGCGCGCCACGGTGGAGCAAGGCGGCAAGAGCTGGTATTTCCTGACCGCCGACTACGGTTTCGGCTACACGCTGCAGGCCTCGGCCACCGAGGTGGTCAAGGCCAATGGCGGCACCGTGCTGGGCGCGGCGCGCCATCCGCTGGGCTCGTCGGACTTCGCCTCCTATCTGCTGCAGGCCCAGGCCAGCCGCGCGCAGGTCATCGGGCTGGCCAACGCGGGCGGCGACACGGTCAACGCGATCAAGGCGGCCAGCGAATTCGGGCTGACCCGCGGCGGCCAGAAGATGGCCGGCCTGCTGCTGTACATCAACGACATCCACGCCATCGGCCTGGAAGCCGCCGCCGGCCTGACGCTGACCGAGGCCTTCTACTGGGACCTGAACGAGCAGACCCGCGCCTGGTCCAAGCGCTACTACGACAAACTTGGCAAAATGCCGAACATGAGCCAGGCGGGCACGTATTCCTCGGTCATGCATTACCTGAAGGCGGTCCAGGCCGCCGGCACCGACGACGCCGCCGCGGTCATGAAACAGATGAAGGCCATGCCCATCAACGACTTCTTCGCCACCAACGGCCGCATCCGCGAGGACGGCCGCATGGTGCACGATATGTACCTGTTCGAGGTCAAGAAGCCGTCCGAGTCGAAGCAGCCGTGGGACTACTACAAGCTGCTGGCCACGCTGCCGGGCGACCAGGCCTTCATGCCCCTGTCGAAATCCTCGTGCCCGCTGGTCAAGCAGGCCGGGGCAGCCAAGGACTGACCATGCACACCCAGCGCCCCATCCCCGCCACCATCGCCGCCGTCATCCGCGACGGCCAGGTGCTGCTGGTGCGCCGCGCCAATCCCCCGGACCAGGGGCGCTGGGCTTTTCCGGGCGGCAAAATCGAGCTGGGCGAACGCATCGAGGACGCGGCCGCGCGCGGGCTGTTCGAAGAACCCGGCGTCCCCGCCGAGCCGCTGACGGTGTTCGACGCGGTCGACGTGTTCGACCACGACGCCGACGGCCTGCTGCGCCGCCACTACATCCTGGTGGCCGTGCTGTGCCGCTGGCTCTCGGGCGAGCCGGTGGCCGGCGACGACGCCAGCCAGGCGCGCTGGGTGCCGCTGGCCGAGCTGGACGCGCAGGCGCTGGCCCTGAGCTTCGGCGTGGCGGTCGTGGCGCGCAAGGCGGCGGCGCTGGCGGGCTGAACCGCGCCGCTCCTCCCGTCACCCCCGCCGCGCATTCCCCTATGATGGACGGCCACGCCGCTCATCCCGCCCGCCCCATGTTCGACGCCTACCTGCAACGCTGGAACCTCGCGCCCGCCGGCGCCCCGATCACCACGCCGGCCGCCCGCCTGC
>NZ_JAGTJY010000357.1:0-1649 GCF_018195695.1 Achromobacter sp. Marseille-Q0513
TCGTTCATCATCCTGGTCGAGGCCGCGCTGATCACGCCGCCCGTGGGTCTGAACCTGTTCGTGGTGCAGAGCCTGCGCAAGAGCGGTTCCATGGGCGCGGTCATCGTCGGCAGCCTGCCGTTCGTGCTGGCCATGGCCGTGATGCTGGCGCTGCTGGCATGGTGGCCGGACCTGGCGCTGTGGCTGCCGCGCGCCTTCGGCTAGGCAGGCGCATTTTCTCTTGACTCTTCCCGGGCGGCGCCCGTGCCGCCCCGGGGTTCCCATCGCCCCGATGCGGGGCAGGCGCCCGCGCGGCGGGCCATCCCACTCATCACTCATTGGCAGGACAGACATGAAAGCCGTATTCCAGATCGAAGGTTCGACCCCTCGCCAGGTCGAGGTCGACTTCAACACCCTGATCGTCGCCGGCTGGGCCGGGCGCGACATGGCCGCCATCGAGCATCACATCGAGGAACTGGCCGCCATCGGCGTGCCGCGTCCCACCAGCGTGCCGCTGTACTACCGCATTGCCGACAACCAGCTGACCCAGGCCGAGACGGTGCAGGCCGTGGGCGGCGATTCGTCGGGCGAGGTCGAGACCTTCGTCTTCGCCGTCGACGGCGAGATGTATGTCAGCATCGCTTCGGACCACACCGACCGCAAGCTGGAGACCTACAGCGTGGCGCTGTCCAAGCAGGTCTGCGTCAAGCCGGTGGCGCGCGCGGCCTGGCCGCTGGCCGACGTGGCGGGCCACTGGGACGAGCTGGTCATCCGCTCGTACATCGTCGAGAACGGCGAGCGCGTGCTGTACCAGGAAGGCCCGCTGGCCAGCCTGCGCACGCCGCAGGACCTGATTGCCGGCTACACCGGCGGCGCGGCGGTGCTGCCGGAAGGCGCCGGCATGACCTGCGGCACCGTGGGCGCCATCGGCGGCATCCGTCCGGCGGCCGACTTCAGCATGGAACTGTATGACCCGCGTCGCCAGCGCAGCCTGCGGCACCGGTATCATGTCGAGGAACTGCCGGTGGTGGCCTGAGGCCGGCCCGGGCAGTCCCTGACACGTCTGTATTTCTCTCATGCCGCGCGGCGGCGCTTTGGATCGCTATGCCATTGACCTTGAATGAACTGACGACGGCCCTCGAAGAGGGCAGCACGACCTCCGTCCAGCTGACCGAACAGGCGCTGGCGCGCGCCACGGATCCGGCGGGCGAGGGCGCCCGCGCCTATACCCGGCTGTACGCCGAATCGGCGCTGGCCCAGGCGCGCGCCTCGGACACGCTGCGCGCGGCCGGGGTGGTCCGCTCGGCGGTGGAGGGCCTGCCCGTCAGCATCAAGGACCTGTTCGACGTCAAGGGAGAAACCACCATGGCCGGCTCGGTGGCGCGCGAAGGCGAGCCTGCCGCCGAACACAATGCCGTGGTGGTGGACCGGCTGATCGCCGCCGGCGCGGTCATCGTCGGCCGCACCAACATGACCGAGTTCGCGTACTCGGGCCTGGGCATCAATCCGCATTACGGCACGCCGCTAAATCCCTGGGACCGCGCCACCGGCCGCATCCCCGGCGGCTCCTCGTCGGGCGCGGCGGTATCGGTGGCCGACGGCATGGCCGCCGCCGCCATCGGCTCGGACACCGGCGGCTCGGTGCGGATCCCGGCGGCGCTGTGCGGGCT
>NZ_JAGTJY010000358.1:0-1647 GCF_018195695.1 Achromobacter sp. Marseille-Q0513
GAGTAGGGATAGGGCGGCCAGGGTTAGTGTGGGGAGGGAAATCTGGCGACGATGGGGGATGAGCAGAGACATTTCTTGGATCGTCCGAGAGTCAGGCTGCAATATAGTCGAAGGCTCTTGGAGGGGGCCTGTACCGGAGGCCAACGCGAGCCTGTCCGTATTTTTGTGGGCGAGGCGTTTTAAAAGTTGTTATCCCCGCATCGCAGTAAACCGTTCGCCAAACAGGATAGCAAACTGGTTCATGGCAGCTTTCCAGTCGAAGGTCGCCCTGACGGACTTGGCCAGTACATTGCGCAAGGCCAGCCATAAGAGCTTGATGGCAGCCTCATCGGTGGGGAAGTGACCTCGGGTTCTTGATGATCTTGCGCAATTGCATATTCAAGCTCTCGATGGCGTTGGTCGTGTAAATCACTCGCCTGATGTCTGGCGGGAAGACGAAGAACGGCGTGACGTTCTCCCAGGCCCGCTGCCAGGCGGCCACGATCATCGGGTACTTTGCCCCCCATGGCCCGTCGGCAAATGCCTGTAGCGCCTGTTCGGCAGCCTGCGCGCTGGCGGCCGCGTAGATCGGGCGCAGCGCGGCGGCAACGGCCTTGCGATCCTTCCATCCCGCGTAATCCAAGCTGTTGCGGATCAGATGCACGATGCAGGTCTGCACCGTCGTGCGCGGGAAGGCCGTGCCGACGGCGTCGGCCAGGCCCTTCAGGCCGTCGACCACGGCGATCAGGATGTCCTGGCACCCTCGGGTCTTGAGCTCGTTGAAGACCTTGAGCCAGAACTTGGCCCCCTCGGTCTGCTCGACCCATAGGCCCAGCACGTCGCGCTGGCCGTCAGCCTGCACGCCCAGCACGTCGCGCTGGCCGTCAGCCTGCACGCCCAGCGCCAGATACACCGCTTTGTTGCTGACCCCGCCGTCGTCGCGGATCTTGACTCGCAGCGCGTCGAAGAACACCACCGGATACATCGCCTCCAGTGGCCGGTTCTGCCAAGCGGTGGTCTCGGCCATGACCTCGTCGGTGACCGAGCTGATGAAGTCCGGCGAGACCTCGGTGCCGTAGCTCTCGGCCAGGAACGCCTGGATTTCGCGCACGCTCATGCCCCGGGCGTACATCGCGATGATCCGGTCATCGAATCCGGTGAAGCGCCGCTCATGCTTGGGAATCAGGATCGGGGCGAAGGAGCCGTCCCGGTCGCGGGGAATCTCAACGCGTACCGGGCCATGCTCGGTCAGCACGGTCTTGCCGCTGGCGCCGTTGCGCTCGTTGGCCTGACCTTCGGGCTTGTCCTGGCCTGGCCGATATCCCAGATGCAGGTTCATCTCCGCGGCCATCGTGCGCTCAATCACCGCCTTCTGGAACGACAGGAACAGGTCTTGAACCTCGCTGGGCGTCATCGGTCCCTTGACCAGATGATCCAGCAACTCGGCCGGCACTTCTGGCAACGGCCCACGGGCCGCCGCTTGAGCGGCTGCTGTGCGTTTCTTCTTCATCGGCATATCCATGATCTTTAGTCCTCATGATATGCCTCGCACACAAAACTACGGATAGGCCCCCGTATAGGCAACTTAGAAAGCACCTCCGGGCGTTCGAACGTCACGACGAAGAGTTCACTGCCGCACAGGCAGCTTAGAAACACAGTACCCAGGAC
>NZ_JAGTJY010000359.1:0-1625 GCF_018195695.1 Achromobacter sp. Marseille-Q0513
GCGTGGGCGCGCGAAAGCCGATCGAGATCGTCATGCAGCCGTCGCCCACGGCGATGCCGTCGTGCGCGGCCTGCGGCGGCAGGTAGAGCATGTCGCCGGGCGACAGCACGGCGCTGGCCTCGGGTTCGAAGCGGCTCAGGATCTTCAGCGGCAGGCCGGGCTCGAGCGACAGGTCTTTCTGGCGGCCGTAGCGCCATTCGCGCTGGCCGGCGGCCTGCAGCAGGAACACGTCATAGCTGTCGAAGTGCGGGCCGACGCCGCCGCCGTGGCTGGCGATGCTGATCATCACGTCGTCCAGGCGCGCATCGGGGATGAAGCGGAACTGCTGCATCAGTTCGGCCGCGGCGTCGCTGTGCAGGTCCACGCTCTGCACCAGCAGCGTCCATTCGCCTTCGTTGTCCTTGGGCAGGCGGGCGAAGGGGCCGTTCTCCATCTGCCATTCGCCGTTCTCGCGCCAGATCAGGCGCGATTCCACGTCGTCGCGGCGCGCCAGCTTCTTGATCGCGGCGATGGCGACGGGCGGCTTGAAGCCGGGAATCGCCTGGCGGATCAGCAGGGGCTTCTTCTGCCAGTAGCGGCGCATGAAGTCGTTGGGGCTCTGGTTGCCCAGCAGCGGCAGGGGATGATCGAGGTTCATTGCAGATGCTTCTTGAGACGGTAGAGGGCGTCCAGCGCTTCGCGCGGGGTCAGGCTGTCGGGATCGATGGCGGCGAGTTCGTCGCGCAGCGCGTCCAGCGCCTCGAGGGCGCCAGAGCGTTCGGCGGCGGCATCGGCCTGCGCGTCGGCGTCGGCCGCGGCGGCGAACAGGCCGAGTTGCGGCGTGGGGGCGCCCTGGGATTCCAGGCGTTCCAGTTCGCGCGTGGCCTGCCGGATCACGGCGGCCGGCACGCCGGCGCGCTGCGCGACCTGGATCCCGTAGCTGCGGCTGGCCGGGCCTTCGCGGACTTCGTGCAGGAACACGATGCCGCCGGCGGATTCCGCGGCGGCCAGGTGCACGTTGGCCGCCGAGGGCTGTTCGGACGGCAGGCGGGTCAGTTCGAAATAGTGCGTGGCGAACAGCGTCAGCGCGCGGTTGTGCGCCAGCAGGCGGCAGGCGATGGCCCAGGCCAGCGCCAGACCGTCGTAGGTGGAGGTGCCGCGGCCGATCTCGTCCATCAGCACCAGGCTGTTGGGCGTGCTGGCCGACAGAATGGCGGCGGCCTCGGTCATTTCCATCATGAAGGTCGAGCGGCCGCCCGCCAGATCGTCGGCCGCGCCGATGCGGGTGAAGATGCGGTCGATCTTGCCGACGCGCGCGCTGGCCGCCGGCACGAAGCTGCCGGTGCGCGCCAGCAGCGCGATCAGCGCGACCTGCCGCATATAGGTCGATTTACCGCCCATGTTGGGGCCGGTGATCAGCAGCATGCGGCGCGCCGGGTCCAGCCGGCAGCCGTTCGGCGTGAAGCGTTCGATGGCGTTCTCGACCACCGGATGGCGGCCCGCCTCGATGACGCAGGCGGCCTGCCCGGCCAGCTCGGGCGCCACCCAGCCGTGGCGGCGCGCGGGCTCGCCCAGCCCGGCCAGCGTGGCCAGCTCGGCCCGCGCCGCGGCGCCGCCGGGCCGCCGGCGCCCGAGTTCGGGCCGCC
>NZ_JAGTJY010000035.1:0-41068 GCF_018195695.1 Achromobacter sp. Marseille-Q0513
GCGTCGACCCACCGCCGGACCGCCTCGTCCAGGCCGGCGCGGGGCACCACTTCGTTGATCAGGCCGAGCTCGGCCGCCTCGCGCGCGGGGATTCGGCGACCCGTCAGCAGCATCGCCATCGCCTTGCGGTAGGGAATCTGCCGCTGCAGCAGCGTCATGCCGCCGTCCAGCGGCATGCGGCCCACCAGCGCCTCCGGCAGGCCGAAGCTGGCTTCCTCGCAGGCCACCACGATGTCGCAGCCCAGCACCATCTCGAAGCCGCCGCCCAGCGCGAAACCGTTGACGCGGGCCACGACCGGCACGTTCAGGGTCTCGCGCAGCGCGATGCCGCCGAAGCCGCCGGGCCGCGCCGCTCCCCAGTATTCCAGCCCGGTGGTGGTGGGGTTCTTCAGGTCCGCGCCCACGCAGAAGGCGCGCTCGCCTTCGCCGGTGAGCACGACCACGCGGATGTCGTCGCGGCCCTCGATCTCGGTCCAGATGCGTTGCAGCTCGGCCTCGGTGGCGAGGTCGACGGCGTTGAGCACGTCGGGCCGCGCCAGCGTCACCGTGGCGACATGGTTCTCGATTCGCAGATGCACGCTCATGGCGCCTCCTTGGGGGTATCCGCAGCTTGCGCCAGCTCGCGCAGCACGTCCTCGTTGTGCTGGCCGAGCCTGGGCGGCGCGCGGCGCAGGCTGACCTGCGCGCTGGACATCGTGATCGGGCTGTTGATGAAGCGCACGCGCTGGCCCTCGCCGTCGCCCTCGATCAGCATCTGGTTGTGCAGCGTCTGCGGGTCGACCAGCGCTTCGCGCAGATCCCGCACGGGCGAGCACAGGATGTCGACCGCCTCCAGCCGCGCCAGCCAGTGTTCGCGGGTATTGCTGGCGTAGCGCTCGCGGAAGACGGCCTGCAGCGCCGCCTTGTTCTTGAACTGCTGCGTCAGGTCGCAATAGCGTGGATCGGCGGACAGGTCGTCGATTTCCAGCGCCGCGCAGATGTCGCGCAGCGGATTGGGCTTGAAGGCGCCCACCATCACCAGCGGCCCTGTGCGGGTGTCGTACACGCCGCACAGGGGCATGGCCGCCCAGTTGACCTCGGAATCGGCCATCAGGATCATGGCGGCTTCCTGCATCTGCATCGCCAGCATGGAGTTGTACAGGGACACGCTGATCTTCTGGCCCTGGCCGGTACGCGCGCGGTGCAGCAACGCCAGCAGGATGCCTTGCACCATGTGCATGCCAGCCGAATAGTCCGCCAGCGCCGTCGGGTAGACCGAGACGGGCACCGATGCGTCCGAGCGCCGCGCCATCACGCCGGATATCGCCTGGGCCAGCACGTCCTGGCCGCCCTTGAATGCGTAGGGGCCGGTCTCGCCATAACCGGTGCCGACCGCGTAGATGACGCGCGGGTTGAGCGCCTTGCAATCGTCGTAGCCCAGGCCCATGCGCTCCATGACGCCGGCGCGGAAGTTGTTGACGACGACGTCGGCGCCGGCGATCAGCGCCTTCACCTGGGCCATGTGCGCCGGATCGCGCAGATCCAGCGCCACGCTGCGCTTGTTCCGGTTCAGGCTGCAGAAGATCGGGTTGTCGGCGCCGGCCACGGGTTCGAAGGTGGAGCGGCTGAGGTCGCCCGCGCCCTTGCGCTCGATCTTGATGACGTCGGCGCCGTAGTCGCCCAGCGTCTGCGTGCAGACCGGCCCCATCATCACCTGGGTGAAATCGATCACGCGCACGCCGCTCAGCGGCAGGTCTTGTTGCATATCGCGGTTCTCCATGATGCTCATGCGGTTTCGGCCTGGCGTACGTAGGCGGCCAGGGCCGGGACGTCGGCGTTGCGGCCGGTCTGGTCGCCTGGGTCGGCGCCCTGGGCGCGCAGCGTTTTCTGCAAGGCGCGCACGTCGACATCGCGCGCGGCAACTCCCGCGCTCAGCGCCAGCGCGGCGGCCGTGCCGGCGGCTTCGCCCATCGCCATGCACGGCGGGATCTCGCGGGATATCTTCTGGGCCTGGGAGGTCGCCGAATAGTGCCGGCCGGCCACCAGCAGGTTGTCGATCCGCTTGGGCAGCAGGGCGCGGAACGGGTAGTAGTAGTCGCGGCCGCGCGCGATGCTGTCGTCGAAGCGCACGCGCTGCACCACGTCTTCCTTGGTCATCACATACTCGCCGTCCAGCAGGCGGGTCTGGCGCACGCCGGTCTGCGGGGCCACGTCGACGACGAAGCAATGCTCGAAACCGGGCAGCTTGCCGCGCACGAAGTCGACCAGCGCGTGGATGTGCTGGCGGCCCACGATTTCCGCGCGCGTCAGGTCTTCGACCTTGAGTCCGTCGATGCCGGCCATGTGCGGGCAGTTGCACCAGACCACGCCGGGCAGGGGCGTCTTCATCCACCAGATGCCCCACGAGCCGCCCAGCACGCGCTTGATCTGGCGGTCGAGCTCGGCATAGGCCTCGGGCTCCTCGCGCTCGTAACGCTCGGCCGCCTCGGTGTCCACGCCGCCCAGGCGGAACACGGTGGTGGTGATGTAGCTGTCGCTGATGTGCGGCGCGCCGGCCGAGGCGGCGACGTCCAGGTCGCCAGTGGCGTCGATGACCATGTCCGCCAGGATCGCCTCGCTGCCGTTCTTGGTTTCGCAGATGACGCCCTTGATACGGTCGCCGTCGACCAGGGCCTGCGAGAACCAGGAATGCAGGCGCAGCTGCACGCCGGCCTGTTGCACCATTTCGAGCGCCACGCGCTTGTAGGCGTCCGGGTCGAAGGCGGCGGCGAAGCAGATGGGGTGGGGCGTCTTCTGGCTATGGAAATCAAAGGTGCCCCAGCGGCCCCAGCGCCGGTACGCAGCGGGATCCTCGCCCCATTCGTCCGAGCGGGGGAAACGCGCCAGCCCCATCGCCGCCATGCGCTCGATCATGTCCAGGCAGTTGCCGCGCACCGAGATCTCGCGCAGATGGCTGTCCCACATGTCGTCCAGCACCAGCACCATGCCGCCGGAAGCCAGGCCGCCCAGATGGTTGTAGCGCTCCAGCAGGATGGTCCGGGCGCCGTTGCGCGCCGCCGCCAGGGCGGCGGACAGTCCGGCGGGGCCGCCGCCCACCACCACCACGTCCGCCTGCGCCGCGACCCGTGCGTCGCGGGCGGGCCGTTCAAGCCAATCGCCGATCTTTGTCATGTCTATCCTCCAGGCTGTGTTCCGAAAAAGTGTGCCGATCGCTGGGCGGGCGCGCGCCGTCGAGGCGTGCGCTTGGGCTGCGGCGGTCCCCGCCGGGCAGGGATGCCAGCGTTCCGGGGACCGCGTCCAGCGGGTTCTTGGGTGTTGGGCCGTTGCGCTACGTGCCGCTCAATGCGACTGCTCGGGCTTCCATTTGATGAGCCAGCGCTCCACCAGGGTGATGATCAGGAAGAAGCTGCCGGACAAGGCCGCGCACAGGACGATCGCGGCATACAGCAGGGCCGAATCGAAGGCGTAGGTGGCCTGGATGATCATGGCGCCCACGCCTGCCGTGGCCCCGATCCATTCGCCGACCACCGCGCCGATCACCGACATGGAGGCGGCGATGCGCAGCGCCGAGAAGAGATAGGGCAGCGAGTTGTACAGGCGCAGCTTGAAGAAGATCTCGCGCTTGCTGGCCGACAGCACGCGCATCAGCTCCAGCGACTGGGGGTTGACGTCTTCCAGCCCGCGAACCATGTTCACCAGCGTGGGGAAGAAGCACACCATGGCGGCGATCGTGATCTTGGGCTCGATGCCGTTGCCCATGATCAGCACCAGGATCGGCGCCTTGGCGACGATCGGGATCGAATTGATCATGCCGGCGACCGGATAGAAGATCTCCCGCAACGTCTTGCTGTGCACGAACACCGTCGCCAGCAGCGCCGCCAGCAGGTTGCCGAGCAGGAACCCGCCGGCGGCCTCGACCGCGGTCGGTATGAGGTTCTGCAGCAGGATGTCGCGTTTGTCGTACAGCGTTTGCAGCACCAGGCCCGGCGTGGGCGCGATGAAGGGCTTGACGTCGAAGATCGCCACCACCGCCCACCAGGCGGCCACGATGCCGAGGATGCCCAGCGCCGGCAGCGAGCGTGAACGCCAGAGGCTGCGGCGACGGCTGGCCCGGTAGGCGTCCGCCTCGGCGTCGATGCCGGGCTTGGCCAGATTCAGTTTCATTTCGGACGCGCTCATCAGCAGGTCTCCAGAACGCGCCGCAGATGCGCGGACAGTTGAACGAATTCCGCCGTGTCGCGGGTGGCCAGCGTGCGTTGCTCCGGCAGCATCACCGGCACGATCTCCTTGACCCGGCCGGGATTGGCGGCAAGCAGCAGCACGCGCTGGCCCAGGAAGGCCGCTTCGTGGATGCTGTGCGTGACGAACAGGATCGTCAGCCCCATCTCGCGCCAGACGCGGCGCAGTTCCTCGTTGAGGCGGTCGCGCGTGATCTCATCCAGCGCGCCGAACGGTTCGTCCATCAGCAGCACGCGCGGATCGCTCACCAGCGCGCGGGCAATCGCCACGCGCTGGCGCATGCCGCCGGACATTTCATGGGGGTATGCGTCCTCGCGGCCCTTCAGGCCCACCAGTTCCAGCAGTTCGCGCGGCGTCGCCTTGCCGGCGCGCGAGCGGCCATTGGCAACCTCCAGCGGCAGCTCGACGTTCTGCAGCGCGGTGCGCCAGGGCAGCAGGGCCGCGTCCTGGAACACGAAGCCGATGTCGCGCCGGGCGCGGGCGGCGGAAGGAGCGTCGTTGAGCACCTTGATCTCGCCGCGGCTGGGTTGCACCAGGTCGGCCACCACGCGCAGGAACGTGGATTTGCCACAGCCGGAGGGGCCGAGCAGGGTCAGGAACTCGCCCGCCGGGACATCCAGGCTCAGGCCCTCGATCGCGGTCGTGCTGCGCCGGTCGCTGAAGAACCGGACATTGATGTCGCGGCAGCTGATCGACAGCTCAGGGCGCGCGCCGGCGGCGCCCGTCCTGGCGGATGGGGATTGAATCGCTTGTTGCATCGTTTACCCCGCCAGTCGCGCGGATTGGGTGGCCTGCAGGATGTCGAGCGTCATGATGTCCTCGACCTTGGGCGTGCGGGCGCGGAACTGCCCGAGCTGGGCATAGGCGGAGATCTGCTCCTGCCATACCGCCGGATCCATGTTGCCCCAGCCCTTGGCCTTGGTCTCGTCGTTGAAGACGTACTCCATGAACACGTCGATCGCGACGCGCTCGTCGGCCAGGTTCAGGCTGGGAAACTCCTTGACCAGCAGTTCCACCGCCTGGTCGCGATTGCGGTTGGCGTGGTGCCAGCCGCTGGCGGTCGCGCGCAGGAAGCGTTGCAGCAGGTCCGGATGATCGCGCAACGTGTCGGTGTGCGCGTAATAGGGCAGGGCATACAGGCGCACGCCGGAGTCCCACAGGCTCATGTCGACGCGCTCGGCGCCCAGCGCCTTGAGCGCCGAGACGTTGGTCTGCCAGCCGGCCACGGCGTCCACGCGGCCGCTGAGCAGGGGCATCATGTCCGAGCCGATCGGCACGATGCTGACCTGGCTCTCGGGGATCTGGTGCCGGGCCAGCATGGCCTTGAGCAGCACCATGCCGGTCGCGTGTATGCCGATGCGCTTGCCGATCATGTCCTGAGGCTTGCGGATCGGGTTCTTGCCCAGCGAAAAGAAGGCGTAGGGATGGCGCTGCACGCCGACAGCGAAGCACTTGATCGGCAGGCCCTCGGACACCGCCAGCATGACCGACGGGCTGGACGAGACCTGTCCGGTCTGGCCACGGCCCGATGCCACGATGGCCACGCCATCGATGTTGGGCCCGCCGGGTTCGATCTTGAGATCGATGCCTTCCCTTTCATAGAAGCCCAGCCGCTTGGCCACCACTTCGCCCACTTGTCCGCCGCCGGGAACCCAGCCCAGCTGCATGCTGATCGCCGAGCGCTGGGCGGCGGCCGCGCGTACCGATAGCAGGGCGCCCAGTCCTCCCATCACGAGCGAGGCCTGCATCAGGCGCCGCCGCTTGGGATCGTTCAAATCCAGATTTTTCATTGCCCTTGTCTCCTTGGTTTTATGTGCCCGCCGCAGGCCTTGCGGGGGTGCCGGCTGTGCCGGTCGATGCGTTGTGGAATGCATTCTGGCCTTCGGGCAGTGCGCTGACAAGAACCGTTTTTCGAGCGATACCGATGCCGAAATTAGAGCGCTCGGTAACGCTCAGGCGCGCGTCGCGCGGCATGCGCCGGATCGCCGGGTGCGCGAAATATTCGAGTGGCCGTGGCAAAAATCTATGCTTCCTGCGGCGACTTTCCTGAGCCGACAATCCACGCAAATCTCACCAACAAGAGATGCCAGGAGGAGACCCCCACATGTTTTTCGCTGTCATGAAACGTAGCGTCATCGCGGCCGCGGCCGCGTCGCTGGCATGCGCCTCGGCGCATGCAGAGAACTCCAATGTCACGCTGTACGGCTTGCTGTCCACCGGCGTCGCCTACACCAACAACCAGGGCGGCAGTTCCAGCGTGAAGGCGGTCAACGGCCCCATGCAGACGCCGCGCTGGGGATTGCGCGGCGTGGAAGACCTGGGCGATGGGCTGTCGACGGTCTTCGTCATGGAAAGCGGTTTTTCCATGACCAACGGCACCGCGTCGCAGAATGGCCGGATGTTCGGACGCCAGGTCTATGTCGGCCTGCAATCGAACGACTACGGCACCATCACGCTGGGACGCCAGTACGACTTGGCCAATGCCGTGCTGTGGTCCTATGAGTCCGCCACGCAATTCGCGGCCTATGGCACGCATATCGGCGACAGCGACAACGTGTTCAACACCTTCCGCGTCAACAATACGGTGATCTACAAAAGCCCCGTGTACGACGGGTTGCAGGTCTCGGGCATGTACAGCCTGGGCGGTCAGACGCAGTCGCAGTCGAACAACGCCTACGCGCTGGGCCTGAACTACCAGCGCGGCGGGCTGTCGCTGGGCACGATGTATGAAGTGGTGAACACACCCAACAGTCCCACCAACCAGGACGGGGCGGTGGTGGCGGACTATGGCTTCAGCTCGCCCTTCGTCAAGAGCCCTGGCGGCGCGGGCGTGGACCGTCAGCGGATCTTCGGCGCGGGCGGCGCTTACAAGTTCGGCGCGCTGGGCGTGTCGCTGCTCTACACGCATGTGCGCTTCGACTACCTGGACCGGACCCGGCTGGGGTTGAACAACGCCGAAGTGTCGACCACGTACAACCTGTCGCCGCGCCTGCTGGTCGGGCTTGCCTATATCTACACCTGGGGCGCGTACAAGCCGTCGGAAACCCGTCCGAAATGGCACCAGATCAATATCGGCGCGGACTATTTCCTGAGCAAGCGGACAGACCTGTATGTGACGGGCATTTATCAGCGCGCGGCCGGCGACGCGCAGTTCGCGCAGATCTATACGCTGTTGCCCTCATCGGGCAGGAGCCAGGTCTCGACGGTGGTGGGCATGCGGCACAGGTTCTGAGCGCGCCTATTCCTGCCCCAGCGTCGCCGAGATCTCGGCGGCCGCCGCCAGCATCGGCTGGCGGAACGCTTCCAGCGCGTCGAACGACACCCGCGCGCTGGGCACCGAAATGCCCAGGCCGGCGATCAGCCGGCCTTGCGCATTGCGGATGGGCACGGCGCAGCCCACCACGCCGGCCTCGACTTCTTCGTTGCTGGCCGCCCATTGTTCCTTGCGCACGGCGTCGACCACGCTGCGCAGCGCATCGGCCGATACGATGGTGTTCGGCGCGACCGGCTTGAGCGCAGCGTGCGCCAGCCACCATTCGAACTGCTCGGGCGGCAGGTCGGCCAGGAACAGCTTGCCGATCGACGTGCAATACAGCGGCGAGCGCCGGCCCTGCGAGAAGTGCAGGCCCTGCGATCGTGTCGCATAGACGGCATCTACGTACACGACTTCGTTGTCGGCCCGCTGGCCGATCTGGCAGTGCTCGCCGATGCGGCTGGATAGCGCGGTCAGGATCTGATGTGCCGGATCGGCCCGCAGCGCCGCCTGCACCGCCGCCGCGCCCAGGTTCACGAGTTCGGCGCCCACGGCCAGTTTCTTGCTGCCCAGCACGCGCTTGAGCAGCCGTCTTTCTTCCAGCTGGGCTACCAGGCGGTGCGCCGTCGGCACCGGCAGGCCGCAGGCCGCGGCCACGTCGGTCATGGAAATGGGACGGTCGGCCTGGGCCACCACCTCGAGCACATGCAACAAACGGTCTAGGGGTTGATCCCTAGCGACAGCCTGCGGATCGCTGCGCATAATTTACTCAATAGTGAGATAAAAACTTCCAATATTCGAAAGTCTAGCGTGAAGCCAGCGCTTGTTGCAAGCCCCCCTGAAAAGGACGATGCGCAATGCCCAGCACCACGAAGTTCCCCGCCAACGCGGATGCTCAACGCCCGACGCCACGCAAGGGGCCGCTCGCGGGCCTGCGCGTGATCGACGCCGGCAACATGATCGCCGGCCCGTTGGCCGCGACCCAGATGGCCGACTTCGGCGCCGACGTCATCAAGCTGGAACTGCCCGGCACCGGCGATTCGATGCGGCACTGGACGCCGATGAAAGAGGGCCTGTCGCTGTGGTGGAAGGTCATCGCCCGCAACAAGCGCCTGATCACGTTGACGCTGTCCCATCCGCGCGGCCAGGAACTGTTCCGCGAACTGGTGCGTGACGCCGATGTGCTGATCGAGAACTACCGTCCCGGCACCTTCGAGCGCTGGGGGCTGGGCTACGAAGAACTGTCCCGGATCAATCCCCGGCTGGTCATGGTGCGCGTGTCCGGCTTCGGCCAGACCGGCCCCTATGCCCGACGCGGCGGCTACGGCACCATCGCCGAGGCGTTCTCCGGCATTCCGTCCTTCACCGGCGCGCCGGACCGGCCGCCGACCCTGCCGGGCTTTCCCATGGCCGACTCGGTGGCGTCCACCTTTGCCGCCATGTCGGCCATGTTCGCCGTCTACAACCGCGACCACGGCAATGGCCGTGGGCAGGAGATCGACGTCAGCCTGTACGAGCCGCTGTTCCGGCTGGTCGAATCGCAGGTGATCGGTTTCGACCAGTTGGGCATCGTCAAGCAGCGCCTGGGCAACCGGCTGGCCGAGGATTCGCCGCGCAATACCTACGAAACGCGCGACGGCCGCTGGATCGGCATATCCGCCAGCTCGCAGCGCACCTTCGAACGGCTGGCGCAGGCGCTGGGCATGCCGGAACTGATCTCGGATCCGCGCTTCGCCGACAACGCGCTGCGCTGCACGCATGACACGGCGCTCGACGCCATCATCGCCGGCTGGTTCCGGGAGCGGGACTGCGCCGACGTCATGGCGCTGTTCGAGGCGGCGGAGGTGGTGGCCGGGCCGGTGCTGGACATCAGCGACATCGTGCGTGATCCGCACTATCTGGCCCGCAACAACATCGTCTCTGTGCAGGACGAGGATTTCGGCCAGGTCCGCATGCAGGGCGTGGTGCCGCATTTCCAGGAAACGCCGGGCGAGGTGCGCCACGCCGGACGCAAGCTGGGCGCCGACAACCGGGAAATCTACCTGGGCGCGCTGGGTCTGTCCGAAACGGAATTCTCGGCGCTGACCGAGCAGGGAGTGATCTGATGGCCGGGGCATTCGAGGGCGTGCGCATCGTCGGCGCCGGGCAGGCGCCCTACGCCAAGCGGGGCGACAAGAGCGTGCAGCGCTTGATGTACGAGGCTGGCGGCGCGGCGCTGGCCGATGCCGGTTTGTCCTGGGGCGCAGTCGACGGGCTGGCCGTCAGCTGCTTCCTGTTGCCGCCGGACAATGCGCCCACGGTGGCCGAGCACCTGGGCATCGAGGCGCGCTTTCTGTTCCAGGGGCTGTATGGCGGGGCGTCCGGCATCATCGGCATGGCGCACGCGGCGCGCGCGATCCGCGACGGCGCCTGCGACGTGGCGCTGGTGCTGGCGGCCGACGCCTTCGACGTGGCGGCCCACAACGAGACGCTCGATCGTTTCAACGGCTCCATCAAGGAATACATGTCGCCGCAGGGCTTCGGCGGCGCCAATGGCATGTTCGCGCTGCACACGCGCCTGTACATGGAGCGGCACGGCGCCGAACCCGAGGATTTCGGCCGGTTCTGCATCGCCTTGCGCGAAAACGCGCTGCGCAATCCGAACGCGCTGTTCAAGACGCCGCTGACGATGGCCGATTACCTGGGCGCCAAGCCGATCGCCGATCCCCTGCGCCTGTACGACTGCGTCATGCCTTGCGCCGGCGGCGACGCGGTGGTGCTGGCGTCCGAGCGCACGGCGGCTCGGCTGGGCGGCCCCTCGGTGCGGATCCTGGCGGCCGAGGAGATCCACAACTATCCCGCCAATGATCCCTATGCGGTGCCGGGCGGCTGGACGGGCCTGTCGGACCGCCTGTACGGACGCGCCGGCGTGGCGCCGGCACAGATGGATTTTGCCCAGCTCTATGACGACTATCCCGTCATGGCCTGCGTGCAGATGGAAGGCCTGGGCCTGTGCGCAACGGGGCGCGCACATGAATTCCTGCGCAGCACCGACATCACCACGCGCGGCACGCTGCCCATCAATACCGGCGGGGGCCAATTGTCCGCCGGCCAGGCTGGAGCCAGCGGCGGCATGATCGGCGTGTACGAAGCGGCCGCCCAGTTGCTTGGCCGCGCGGGCGAACGCCAGCTCGATTGCCGCCTGGGGCTGGTGTCGGGCTACGGCATGGTGGCCTATGGCCGGGGGCTGTGCTCCAGCGCCGCCATCCTGGAACGGGTTCAGTGAGGAGAACAAGATGCCAAGCGATCCGATCGGTCCATTGTCCGCCGCGTCTTCGGCCAGTTCTGGAACGGATGTGGGCCACCCCTTCAAGCCGCAACCCCGCGTCGATGCGCTCAACCGGCCCTTCTGGGACGGCTGCAACCAGGGCAGGCTGTTGATCCAGCACTGTGGCGCCTGCGACCGGCACGTGTTCTATCCGCGCGTGTGCTGCCCGTATTGCCGCGCCGATGGACTGGAATGGGTGCAGGCCAGCGGACAGGGCAGGGTGATCTCGCACACCACCGTGCGCCGCACCCACCACGACGGCTTCAATGCCGACGCGCCTTATGTGTTCGCCGCCATCGAGCTGGACGAGGGGCCGTGCCTGTACGGCCAGTTGCCGGGCGCGCCGCTGGACGGCGAGTCCCTGGCCGGGCGACGCGTGTCGGCCGTCTTCCTGGAGCATGGGCCGGGCCGCAAGATCGCGGCATTCCGGCTCGATTGATCCAGGCCATTCCATCCTTTTCCGGACTACGCCGCCATGACCCATTCCGCGACCTTCGATACCCTGCGCGAGCATTTCCCGGTACGCCGGCACATGCTCTATCTGGACGCCGCGCACCAGACGCCGCTGGCCACGCCGGTGCGCCAGGCGCTGGACGCCTTTTATCTGGCGGCGCATCTCCACGGCGGCCCCAAGCCCGTCTGGCTGCGACGGGTGGAGCAGGTGCGCGCCCGCGTGGCGGCCTTCCTCGGTGCGCTGCCCGGCGAAATCGCCTTCACCAAGAACACCTCGGAAGGCCTGAACATCGCGGCCAACGCATTGGGCCTGACGCGGGGCGACAAAGTGCTGCTGATCGAGGGCGACCATCCGAACAATGCCTATGCCTGGCTCAACCTGGTTCGCCAGGGCGTCGAGGTGCAGTTCATCCCGCTGCGGCGCGGCGTGGCCGATGCCGCGCTGTTCGCGCCGCACATGGACGCGCGCACGCGCGCGGTGTCCTTGTCGCACGTCACCTTCCACGCCGGCCATCGGCACGACATCGCCGGCATCGGCGCGCTGTGCCGCGAACGCGGCGTGCCGATGGTGGTGGACGCGATGCAGTCGGCAGGCGTGGTGCCGATCGATGTCAAGGCCATGGGTATTTCCATCCTGGCGGCTGGGTGCCACAAGGGACTGCTGGTGCCGCAGGGACTGGGCCTGCTGTATGTGGACCATGACCTGTCGAGCAAGATGCGCCCGGCGTACCTGGCCTTGTCGGCGCTGGCGCGCCCGCCCGCCGACCTGGTCGCCGACCCATCCGACCTGGGCTTGCGCGAGGATGCAGGACGCTTCGAGACCGGCAACTACAACCTGCCCGACATCCATGCGCTGGAGGCAGCGCTGGATCTGATCGAGAGCGTGGGCGTGGCCGGCATCGAGGATCACGTGCTGGCGCTGGGGGATCGCCTGATCGAACGGATGGACGCGCTCGGCGTGGCGCTGGTCGGTCCGCGCGAACGCGCCCGCCGTGCCCACATCTACGTATTGGCGCTGCCGACGCAGCCGTGGCTGGAGTATCTGACGGGCGAGGGCGTGCGGGTGTCACCCGAACGGGACGGCATCCGCGTCTCGTTCGGACTCTTCAATACGGCGGACGACGTGGATCGTTTCGCCCAGCTGGTGGAAGCCGGGCTGCGGACGCGGGCCCTGGCCTGACGGCGCGCCGCTGTCGGCGCGCGCAACAGCCGGACATCGATCCGGCGAGATGCCTGAACATCAAGGGGAACATCATGAGCATTCATCACCTGCGCCGCTGGTCCGTCGCCATGGGCGCCGCCTTGCTGGGCGCCGCCTTGCTGGGCGCCGCCTTGCTGGGCGTCTCCTGCGCCTGGGCGCAGCCGCTGGAAGGCACGCTGGGCAAGATCAAGGAGACCGGAACGATGACACTGGGCTACCGCGAATCTTCGGTGCCATTCTCCTTTCTCGACGGCGAGCAGAAACCCGTCGGGTTCTCCCTGGACCTGTGCGCCGCCATCATCGACCGCGTCCGGCGCCAGCTCGACCTGCCCAAGCTGACGGTCAAGCAGGTGGCGGTGAATTCCTCGAACCGCATCCCGCTGGTGGTCAATGGCACGGTCGACATCGAATGCGGCGGTACGGCCAACAACCTGGCCCGCCAGAAGCAGGTGTCGTTCTCGGTGGCCACCTTCGCCGGCCAGCCACGCTGGCTGGCGCGCGCCGACGCCGGGCTGAAGACGCCGGCCGACCTGAAGGGCAAGACCGTGGTCGTGACACAGGGTTCGAACGCGGTCGGCTTCGTGCGCCGCATCAATGAGGAGGGCAAGCTGGGACTGAACGTCATCCAGGCCAAGGATCACGGCGAGTCGATGCTGACGCTCGGCAGCGGCCGCGCCGCAGCCTTCCTGGAGGACGACATCCTGCTGGCGGGCGAGCGCGCCAATGCCCGCGATCCCTCCGCCTATGCCTTCCTGGAAGGCGGCTATGAGGTCGGCTACTACGGCCTGATGTTCAAGAAGGACGACGCGGCCTTCAAGGCGCTGGTCGACGGCGTGCTGACCGGCATGATGAAGGACGGCTCGTTCGAGCAGGCCTACCGGAAATGGTTCGAGTCGCCGATCCCGCCGCGTGGCGTGAACCTGGCGTTCCCCATCTCCGACAAGCTGCGCGAGCGGATCGCCCATCCCAGCGACAAAGTCGACTTCTGACCATGTTCAGCGTACTGCTCGAAGAGCTGCCCGACGGCGGCGGACGCTATCTGGACTGGCTGCTGTCGGGGCTGGGCTGGACGGTGTTCCTGGCGCTGGCGAGTTGGGCGATCGCCTTCGCGCTGGGCGTGGCGGTGGGTTGCGGGCGTACCGCCAGGAGCCGACCCATCGCGCTGTTGGCGCGGCTGTACGTCGAAGTGTTCCGCAACGTGCCGGTGATCGTGCAGATGTTCGTGTGGTACTTCGTCGTGCCGGAATTGCTGCCACGCGCCTGGGGCCAGGCGATCAAGGAGATCCCGCCGCCCTGGGGCAGCGTGATCCCCGCGCTGCTGGGCCTGGCGCTCTACACCGCGGCGCGCGTGGCCGAGCAGGTTAAGGCCGGCCTGGAAGCGCTGCCGCGCGGCCAGCGCATGGCGGCCGACGCGCTGGGCATGCGCGGCTTGCAGGCCTACCGGCTGGTGCTGCTGCCGCAGGCGCTGCGCATCATCGTGCCGACGCTGACCAGCGAGGTCATGGGCGTGTTCAAGAACAGTTCGGTGGCGCTCACCATCGGCGTGCTGGAACTGACGGCGCAGGCGCGCCAGATCAATGAATTCACGTTCCAGACCTTCCAGGCCTTCGGCGCCGCCACGCTGGCCTATCTGGGGCTGGCGCTCATGGTGTACGCGCTGATGCGCCTGATCGAGCGGCGGCTGCGGATTCCCGGCAATGAGCCGGCGCCCGCCGTCCGCAGCCGAGGCCGCGCCGGCAAATCGCTGAAGGAGGTCTGAACCGCCATGGACAGCTTCGATTTCGGCGCCATTTCCCGCGCCGCGCCTTATCTGATGGACGGCCTGGCGTTTTCGCTGAAGCTCACCGCCAGCAGCTTCGCCGGCGGCCTGGTGCTGGGCATCGCGCTGGCGCTGGTGCGCCATCTGCGGATTCCGGTGCTGGCCCCGCTGGCCACGGGCTATGTCACGCTGATGCGGGCGATACCGCTCATCATGGTGCTGTTCTGGTTTTTCTTCCTGGCGCCGCTGCTGCTCATGTGGGCCACGGGCGCGCCCCGGCCGGTGCCGATCGGACCCGTGTACACGGCCTTCATCACGTTCGCGATGTTCGAGGCGGCCTACTATGCGGAGATCATCCGCACGGGGCTCAATGCCGTGCCCAAGGGGCAATACGAAGCCTGCCGCGCGCTGTCCATGTCCACGATGAAGAGCTACTGGCTGGTGATCCTGCCCCAGGTGCTGCGTTCGGTCAGTCCGATCCTGCTGACCCAGACCATCATCCTGTTCCAGGACACGTCGCTGGTGTATGTGCTGTCCATCACCGACCTGCTGGGCGCGGCGTCCAAGATCGCGCAGCGCGACGCGCGCCTGGTCGAGCTGTACCTGACGGTGGCCGCGATGTACCTGCTGATCTGTGCCTGCGCGTCGCAGGCGGTGGCCTGGCTGCGCAAGCGCACCGCAGCGGCCGCGCCGGTCTGAGCGCCGGAGCCGGATGCCGGATCGGCGCCCGGCGTCCGAGCCCGTAGTCTGAATCCCGAATCTGAATCTCGAATCCGAACACCGCTGCTTTCCTGTCCCCACGGAGGTCCCCGCCATGAACGCTCCCTTGTCCGCCACGCCCGCTGTGCAACTGCGCAAGCTCAACAAGCATTTCGGCGATTTCCATGTCCTGCGCGACATCGATCTGCAGGTCGGGGAGGGCGAGCGCGTGATCGTCTGCGGCCCGTCCGGTTCCGGCAAGTCCACCATGATTCGCTGCGTCAACGGGCTGGAGGGCTATACGGACGGAGAAATCCTGCTGCACGGACAGGCCTTGCCGGAGTCGGGCGAGGCCCTGTCGCGGGCGCGGCAGGACGTGGGCATGGTGTTCCAGAACTTCAACCTGTTTCCCCATCTGACGGTGCTGGAAAACTGCATGCTGGCGCCGGCGCATTGCCTAGGCGTATCGCGGCAGGAAGCGCGGGAGCGCGCCGAGCTGTACCTGGACCGGGTGCGCGTGGCCAATCAGGCCGGCAAGTATCCGGGCCAGCTGTCGGGCGGACAGCAGCAGCGGGTCGCCATTGCCCGCGCGCTGTGCATGCGCCCCAGGATCATGCTGTTCGACGAACCCACGTCGGCGCTGGATCCGGAAATGGTCAAGGAAGTGCTGGACACCATGCTGGCGCTGGCGGCGGAGGGCATGACCATGATCTGCGTCACGCATGAGATGGGTTTTGCCCGGCAGGTGGCCGACCGGGTGGTGTTCATGGACCAGGGCGCGGTGGTGGAGGCCGGCACGCCGGAGCAGATGTTCGGCGCGCCGGCGCAGGAGCGCACGCGGCGGTTCCTGGAGCAGATCCTGCATTGAGGACCGGGCGGTTCGCGATAGGCTACGCTCTCTGCGAGAATCTGACGAAGTCCGCGAACGGGGCAATTCCCAGCCCCATGTGCCTGATGGAAATGTCCTTCCTGAAACTGGCGATTGCTCATGAGTAGCGCCAATGCATGCCGGTTTTCCTTTTGGCGAACAAGATCGACGTTGAGGATCCCATCGAAGCGGCAAGGATCTTCGACAGAATGTCCGCGCTCAGGAATTTCTGCGACGTTTCAAGAGCAATTGATGAGGAATTGCATATTCTGCCCAGTCTTCCGGCTCGAGCCTGACCTCGTTTTTGAGACCAGCGAAGAGGGAGGCTTTCAGATGCACACGGGGTCCGCCGAGGCGGTGTGAAGATGCCGTGGTTGAAAGGGCAGGGAAGCGATGATCAGAATCTGAACCACTCTGAGCTGTGCCAACCTGATTGATTTCCGCTCACGCCAATGCTTCCATGACCGCTTCGGGATTCCGCTCGATCACGTTGAGCAGCACCAACGCCGGTCCCCTCGGAGTGCGGTCGCCGCGCTCCCAGTGCCGCAAAGTCGCGGTGGAGAAACCGAATCGGGCGGCGAACTGTTCCTGAGTCATGCCCACCTTGGCCCGCAAGGCTTTTACATCGACCTTGCGGGGACGATATACGCGCACGCCACGGATATCGCCCCCGGCGTGCGTGATGGCTTCTTGCAAGCCTTGCTTGATGTTGTTGAATGTGGCGCTCATGATTCCGCTCGTCTTTTCCAGATGTTCACCAATACACCGACCAAATCGGCCAGATCGTTGCGCTCGGCTTTGGTCAGATTCGCTTTATCGCCTTTGGCAAAGATTGTCAGCAGGTATAGCGGCATGAGGTCATCGTGATAGTAGTAGACGACGCGCACTCCTCCGCTTTTACCCTGGTCGCCACGGCGCCATCGCAGTTTGCGTACGCCACCCGTGCCTTCCATGATGTCCCCAGCCTTGGGATGCTCGGCCAGATAGCCGATTAGATCTTGGCGTTCTTCCGCGCTCAGGAGCTTGCTGGCCAGACGGATATAGGAGGGCAGTTCGGCGATGCCGTGCATGACTTCGTATTCCATACTAATCCAATGGATTATGTAAAACAAGCGCAGTTGGAAAATGGTTCCAGGAGACGAGTCCGCCATTCAACGGATTCTGTACGCTCATATGGGATCGTCTGCCCGTCGAAATTCCGCTTGCGGGAGAACAGCGTGCCGTTGAGACCGGGCTGGCGTAGGATGCGCTCGGATCTGTACCAGGCCGTGGTGCTGAGTGAACCCGTTGGCGCCCATCCATGGCCTGGGTTGCTCTGCTTTTAACGAGCTGTCGGCAGGATTGTATTGAGGCGCAATGGGTTGCTTATGGAGACCGAGACGAATTCGTCATCCATTTCGCCATCGTTGGAGTCGGACAGTCACTTCCCGTGCTCCACTGCGTGTAGATAGCCTGCCGGGCGCTTACAAGCCCTGCGTTCCGGAGGGGACTCGTACGGGTCGTAGATCCCCCCCCGTGGGCGGCAAGACATGGTTCAGCCTACGTTCCGCGATGCCGCAGAGGCCATATCCATGCCTTACTGATTCATCACTCCAAATTCTGCGCCTGTTCCCGCATCTGCTCGATCAGCAGCTTCAGATCCATGGCCGCGCGCGTCACGTCCATGCTGCCGGCCTTGGAGCCCAGCGTATTGGCTTCGCGGTTCATTTCCTGGAACAGGAAATCCAGCCGCTTGCCGGCGCTGCCGGCGTTCTTCTTGCCCGCCGCCGGTTTGCCGCCGCCGTCGCCCAGCAGATGGCGCAGTTCTTCCAGGTGCGAGCGCAGCCGCGACAGCTCTTCGGCCACGTCGATGCGCAGCGCGAACAGATTGGCTTCCTGGGCCAGCCGTTCGGACAGCTCGGTGCCCGAGATGTGATTGAAGCCGCCGGGGAAGGCGGTTTCCACGCTCTCGCGCAGCTTGGCGGCCAGCTTCTCGCGATGCTCGGCCAGCAATTGGGGCAGGTGGCTTTCCACGGTCTCGACGATGCGGCCCACGCCGTCGGCGCACTCGCGCATCATCGCGGCCAGGCGCTGGCCTTCGCGCTCGCGGCCTTCCTGCAACTGCGTCAGCGCCTGCTGGGCGGCCTGCAGGCAGGCGGCGCCCCAGACCTGGGGATCGAGCGCGTCGTTGCCGCGCTGGCCGGGCCAGTTGAACAGTTCCACCAGGCGGGGCGAGGCGATGTCGGGCAGGATGCGGCGCGCGGCCTGCAGCTGCTCGGACAGCGTCTCGAGCCAGGCCGGGTCGAGCCGGGACATGTCGGCGCTGGCATTGCGCGTGAAGGACACGCGGATCTCGACCTTGCCGCGCGCCAGTTGCGCCGTCAGCAGTTCGCGCAGCGGCGTTTCCACATGGCGCAGCTCGTCGGGCAGGCGGAAATACAGGTCGAGGAAGCGGCTGTTGACGCTGCGCAGTTCGAGCGCCAGCGTGCCTTGTTCCAGGTCTGCCTTGGCGTTGCCGAAGGCGGTCATGCTGCGGATCATGGTGTGTCTATCCTGTTCTTTGCCGGAGGGATGGCGCGTCGCGGCCGCCTGCACAGGGCGTTCGCGGGCGCGCGAGCGCCAATATCGCGGCAGGATACTCCATGCCGCCGCATTTTGCGGGGTTCCTGGGCGGGGCGCGGCGTTTCGCCAGGGCGCAAGCCCTTACAATGCCGCCATCTGAATTCTTGCCCTGGAGTCATCGTGACCACCACCCCCGCCATTGCCCGCCCGTCCGGCCGCGCCGTCGACGAATTGCGCCCCTTCAGCCTGGAACGCGGCTTTACGCGCTATGCGGAAGGTTCCGTGCTGGTCAAGGCCGGCAACACGCATGTGCTGTGCACGGCCAGCGTGCTGGAGAAAGTGCCGCCGTTCCTGAAAGGCAAGGGTGAGGGCTGGGTCACGGCCGAGTACGGCATGCTGCCTCGCGCCACGCACACGCGCGGCGACCGCGAGGCCGCGCGCGGCAAGCAGAGCGGCCGCACCCAGGAAATCCAGCGCCTGATCGGCCGCAGCCTGCGGGCGGTGTTCGACATGCGGGCGCTGGGCGAGCGCACGCTGCACCTGGACTGCGACGTGTTGCAGGCCGATGGCGGCACGCGCTGCGCCAGCATCACCGGCGCCTGGGTGGCGGCGTCCGACGCGATCGCGCTGCTGATGAAGCGCGGCGACCTGGCCGCCAGCCCGATCCGCGACGCGGTGGCGGCGGTGTCCGTGGGGCTGGTGCAGGGCCGCCCGGTGCTGGACCTGGACTACGAGGAAGATTCGGCCTGCGACGCCGACGTCAACGTCATCATGACGGGCGGCGGCGCGTTCGTGGAAGTGCAGGGCACGGGCGAGGGCGCGACCTTCACCCGCGCGGAGCTGGACCGCATGCTGGAGCTGGCCGAGGGCGGCATCGCCGGGCTGGTGCGGGCGCAGCGGGCTGCGCTGGCCGGCTGATTCAATCCTTGCGCGGGCTGGCGCGATGCGACGCCGGTCCGCAACGGCCCAAGCCCGTTCCGGGCTGGGCCGCCACGCCTGCTTCAACCCAGCAGCGGCCCCAGGGTCTGCGCCTTTTCCAGGCCCCACACCGTGCCGATCAGCGCGCGCAGTTCGCTTTCAGTGGCGGCATCGGCGTAGCGCCCCAGGCGCAGCGTCTTGTCTTCGATCTCGGCGCGGGACAGCGTGTTGCCGGGATCGCCCTTGGGTTCGTCCACGCGGCTGCGCAGCTGGCGGCCGTCACGGGTATGGACCGTGACCTTGCCGATCCAGCGCTGCGGGTAGGCGGCGTCGACTTCGGGATCCAGCTCCATTACGACGCGTTGACGGAACGCCGCCACGCGTTCGTCGTCCAGTCCGGCGTCGAATTCCGCCAGACCGGCGCGGCCTTGCAGCGCGACCAGCGCCAGCACCGTGCCCATCGAGAACTTGGACTGATGCACGGTGCGCGGATCGGTCACCGGCCCCAGCACGTCGATCGCGCCCTGGTGCACGTGCGTGACCACGCGCTCGATATCGTCCGGACTCAGCCCATGCTCGCGCAGCGCCTGTTGCAGCGCATCCGCCGCCGGATGCGTGTGGCGGCAGGAGGCGTGATACTTGAACGAGGTTTCGGCCAGCGCCCAGCGCGTGCCCAGCCGGTCGCACAGCTTGGCGGGATCGGCGTCGCGCGACATGCCCGCGGCCATGCCCTGCGGGCCTTCCAGGATGTGGCGGGCGCCGGTGAAGCCATCGCGCGCCAGGTAGGCGGCGGTCAGGCCGTCGGCGGCGGCCTTGGCGGTATGCAGCTGCTTGGAATCGGCGGCATCGCGCAGGAATTCCCATAGCCCGGCCGCCTGGGTGCCGGCCGAGCCCAGCGCATGCAGCATCTGCTCGGCGTCCAGGTTCAGCAGCCGGCCCACGGTGACGGCGGCCGCGATCGTGCCGGCGGTGCCGGTGGTGTGGAAGATCTTGTAGTGCGAACGGCCGAGGAATTCGCCGACGCGGATGCCGACCTCGTAGCCGGCCACGGCGGCGGTCAGCAGGTCGCGTCCCGAGCGTCCCAGCGCCTGGGCCACGGCCAGCGCCGGCGGGAACACCACGGCGGCGGGGTGGAACACCGAGCCGTTGTGCACGTCGTCCTGCTCGACCACATGCGCGGCGGCGGCGTTGACCATGGCCGCGAACAGCGGCGTGGTGCGCCGGCGGTTGATCAGCACCTCGCTGGGGCCGTCGGCCGGGCCCATGGCGGCGGCATAGCGCTCGATCGCCAGCACCGCCCGCGCCGAGGCGCCGGCCAGGATGGAGGCCAGGCAGTCCAGCAGCAGGTCCTCGGCGCGCCGCAGCACCGGCGCGGGAATGTCCTCGTAGCGCAGCCCGGCCGCGAAGGCGGCCAGCTCGGCGCTGAGGTGGGGGGTGTGGGAGGCGTTCGTCATCGTCAGAAGGAGCGGGGCAGGCCCAGGATGTGTTCGGCCACGTAGGACAGGATCAGGTTGGTGGAGATTGGCGCCACCTGATACAGACGGGTCTCGCGGAACTTGCGCTCCACATCGTACTCGTTGGCAAAGCCGAAGCCGCCGTGGAACTGCAGGCAGGCGTTGGCCGCTTCCCACGAGGCGTCGGCCGCCAGCAGCTTGGCCATGTTGGCCTGCGCGCCGCAGGGCTCGTGGGCGTCGAACAGGCGGCAGGCCTCGAAGCGCATCAGGTTGGCGGCCTCGACGTTGACGTAGGCGCGCGCGATGGGAAACTGCACGCCCTGGTTCTGGCCGATGGGGCGGCCGAACACGGTGCGCTCCTTGGCGTAGGCGGCGACCTTGTCGATGAACCAGTAGCCGTCGCCGATGCACTCCGCGGCGATCAGCGTGCGCTCGGCGTTCAGGCCGTCCAGGATGTACTTGAAACCCTTGCCTTCCTCGCCGATCAGGTTTTCGGCCGGGATTTCCAGGTTGTCGAAGAACAGCTCGTTGGTCTCGTGATTGACCATGTTGGGAATCGGGCGCACCGTCATGCCGTGCTTGATCGCGTGGTGCAGGTCCACCAGGAAGATCGACATGCCCTCGGACTTGCGCGTCACCTGGTCCAGCGGCGTGGTGCGCGCCAGCAGGATCATCAGGTCGGAGTGCTGCACGCGCGAGATCCAGACCTTCTGGCCGTTGATCACGTAGCGGTCGCCTCGGCGCACGGCCGTGGTCTTGATCTTGGTGGTGTCGGTGCCGGTGGTGGGTTCGGTCACGCCCATCGACTGCAGGCGCAGCTCGCCGGTGGCGATGCGCGGCAGGTATTCGCACTTCTGCGCCTCGGAGCCGTGGCGCAGCAGCGTGCCCATGTTGTACATCTGGCCGTGGCAGGCGCCGGAATTGCCGCCGCTGCGGTTGATTTCCTCCATGATGACCGAGGCCTCGGTCAGGCCCAGTCCGGAGCCGCCGTATTCCTGGGGAATCAGCGCAGCCAGCCAGCCGGCCTCGGTCAGCGCGCGGACGAATGCCTCGGGATAGCCGCGCTCTTCGTCGATCTTGCGGAAGTACTCGCCGGGGAACTGGGAACACAGGTCGCGCACGGCTTCGCGGATGTCCTGGTAGGCGTGGGAGGCTTGGGGCATGGGGGCTTCTTGGATCGTGATGGATGGAAATTCGGTACAGGATGGACTGTGCCGCAAGGCGCAGGGGCTGCCAATTCACAATTCATTAACACGGGCTTGCTCCGCGCCTAAGCGCGCGATCATGACAAGGGTTTGTCATGCAAGGGGCCGGGTTGTGTCAAGAATTTGCCAAACTGTGTCCGCATAATCATTCGCGATGTGCCCTGGAGGCAGGGCGATGGGATGGATATGCGGAAGAATCTGAGAGTCACCACGGCCTTGTCGGCGATCCTGGCCTTGTTCGTGGTGCTGTTCGCGGCGGCCGCCGCCGCGGGCATCGCGGTGCTGCGCGACAATCGCGCCGATATTGAAGCGCTGGGCAAGGGCAGCATCGAGCGCGCCAGCGACCTGGCAGACATGACCAGCCGTCTGTTCCAGGCGCGCGCCGCGTTGACCGATGCCAAGACGGCCATGGAAGGCGGGCTGGAAGAGGCGCGCAATGCGTCGATCAAGCAGTCCGAGACCCTGCTCAAGCAGGCCGCCGACAGCCTAGCGCGGCTGCGCGCCAATCCGGACACCAGCGCGCAGGGCGCGCCGCTGTTCGACCAGATGCTGGCCGCCTACGCGGCCTTCGCCGACCAGACCCTGGCGCCCATGCAGAAGGCGATACAGGGCTGGAACGGCATCGAGGTGAATCGCCTGGTCGACAAGGTGCTGCCGGGCAGCGGCAGCACCTATGTGAGGCAGGCCGAGGCCTACCAGGCCTACGCGCGCCAGCGCGGCGAGGCGGCGGTGGCCGGCGCCAGCGATACCCTGGCCAGGGTCATCCTGGTGGCGGCGGTGGTGCTGGGGCTGGTGGTGCTGCTGGCCGTGCTGATCCGCCTGGCGTTCCGGCGCGGCATCCTGCGCCCGCTGAACGAGGCCGGCGCGCATTTCGACCGCATCGCCGACGGCGACCTGACCGGCGCGATCGCGCTGCGCGGCGACAACGAGATCGGCGTGCTGTACTCGGCCATGCGCCGCATGCAGACCGGTCTGACCGAGGCGGTGGCCTCGGTGCGCTACGGCGTCGAGGAAATCCATACCGGCTCGGGCGAGATCGCCGCGGGCGGCGCCGACATGTCCGACCGCACCGCGCGCCAGGCTGGTTCATTGCAGGAAGCGGCCGCCAACATGACGCAGCTGGCGCACACCGTGCAGCTGACCGCCGGCAACGCCGATCAGGCCAGCCGCCAGGCGCAGAGCGCCACTCAGCTGGCCCAGCGCGGCGGCCAGGCGGTCGACGAAGTGGTGCAGAGTATGCGCGGCATCGCCGACAGCGCGCGGCGCATCGGCGAGATCGTGGGCGTGGTCGACAGCATCGCCTTCCAGACCAATATCCTGGCGCTGAACGCGGCGGTCGAGGCGGCGCGCGCCGGCGAGCAGGGCAAGGGCTTCGCCGTGGTGGCGGGCGAGGTGCGTTCGCTGGCGCAGCGCAGCGCGCAGGCGGCCAAGGAAATCAAGGGCCTGATCGACGATTCGGCGGCGCGGGTCGAGGCCGGCGTGCGCCAGGTCGGCCTGGCCGGCGACACCATGCGCGACATGATGGTGTCGGTGGACCGCGTGACGCAGATCGTGGCCGAGATCTCCAGCGCTACGGCAGAGCAGGCCGCCGGCATCGCCTCGGTCAACCTGGCCGTGGCCGACGTGGAGCGCTCCACGCAGGAGAACGCCGCCATGGTCGAGCAGACCGCGGCGGCGGCCGCTGCGCTGGAAGGCCAGGCGCAGGCCTTGCGGCGCGCCGTGGCGGTGTTCCAGATCGCCCAGGAAGAGGACGAGGCGCGGCAGGCCTCAGCCGCCGGCGAGCTGCGCCAGGGATCCGCCGGTATAGCGCTCGCTCACCAGCGACAGGTTCCCATGCTTGACCTTGTGCTTGACGTGCGCGGCGGCCGACGCGATGTCCTCCGGGCGGATGCGCTCGCATAGGGAAGGCGTGACCGTCAGCGCGCCCACGCCGAGGGTCACGAAGGGAAAGAAGCGCGGCACGCCGTAGCGGTCCTCGGCCTCGATGCCGCCGTTGCGGCGGCCCTCGTCGTCATAGAGGTCCATGGCGCGGTCGTTGAACTCGGCGATGATGCGCTGCACCCGCTCCATCCAGTCGGGGCTGCGCAGCAGCACCACGAAATCGTCGCCGCCGACATGGCCGACGAAGTCGCGCAGCGGATCGCAATGCCGCTTGATGACCTCGGCGGTCAGCAGGATCATGTCGTCGCCGCGCCAGTAGCCGTAGACGTCGTTGAACGGCTTGAAGTTGTTCAGGTCGCCATAGCAGACGGTGAAGTCCTCGGCGTCATCGAGCAGGGTGGCGATGTGCCGGCTGATGGGGATGTTGCCGGGCAGCGAGGTCAGCGGGTTGGCGTAGCGGGCGGCCTCGATGCGCATCTCGGTGACCGAGCGCACCAGCGTCTCGCCGGTGGCCAGGCCGTCGTAGCGGCCGTCGCGGGTGATGATCAGCCCGTCCATCAGGTAGCGCTGGTCTTCGGAGATCAGCACGTGGCTGAGCTGGTCGATCGACACGTTCAGGTCGACCAGCACCGGCTCGCCGTTCATGAAGGTGGAGCAGGTATCGCGGCCGAACAGCTCACGCGTGTAGCGCTGCGCGTAGTGCTCGGAGAAATCGCGGCGGTTGATGATGCCGACCGGGCGGTTGTCGGCGTCGACCACGGCCACGGCATGCAGGTGCTTGTGTTCCATGAACAGGCGGTGCACATCGTCGTTGGTGTGTTTGCCAAGCAGGGCGGCGGGCGCCTCGACCCTCAGGCTGGCGGCGGTGCCGCCGGCCGAGCGCTGGGCCAGCGGCGTGGGCGTGCGCACGCGCAGCGAATCTCGCAGCGGCTGCGTCAGTTCGGTCAGCAGGGCTTCTTCGGGCCGCCCCAGCAGCCAGCCCTGGGCGTAGCGGATATCCAGCTCGCGCACCACGGCCAGGTCCTCGGCCGTCTCGATGCCTTCGGCCACGATGGCGGTGCCCAGGTGCTGGGCGACCTTGAGGATGGCGCGCACCATGTTCTGCTTGCGGTCGTCCTGGCCGATGCCACGGAAGAAGTAGCGGTCGATCTTGACCAGATCGGGCTGCATCTCGGCCCACAGCTGCAGGTTGGAATTGCCCACGCCGTAGTCGTCCAGCGCGATGCGCATGCCGCAGTCGCGCAGGCAGGCGAAGGCGCTGCCCAGCGCGGCCATGTGCTCGGATAGCGGATCCTGCTCGGTCAGCTCGACGATGATGCTGGTGGGTTCGAGCGCGCAATCCTTGAGCAGCCGCAGCGGCATTTCGTCGCCCCACAGCGTCCAGTAATGGATCAGTGCCGAGCCGGACAGGTTCAGGAACAGCTTGCCCTGGGCGTGGGCTTCATGGAAGCCCTGGGCGCCGGCGCGGAAGCTGGCCAGTTCCAGCTGGGGATGCAGGCCCTGGCGGCGGGCCTCGGCGAACAGCGCGTCGGGAAAGTGCAGCGCCGAGTCCGACGGGCCGCGGATCAGGCTTTCATGGCCGTAGATGCGGCTTTGGGCCAGGTCGATGACAGGTTGGAAGCGGGGTTGCAGGAGGCGTTCGCGCAAGATGCCGGCCAGACTGGCGTGACCAGACCCCACTGCCGGAATGGAATGGGGAGCGCCGGCCGCAACCGGCCGGGGCAAAGCGTGAAGAGAGTTCATCGCCGGTGCGTCAGATACGATCAGTGACAAGATTATCCATAGTGACAATAAAATATGTCTGTCTTGTTGCGCGATTGCCATATTCATCATTCTTCCTGCGCTGGCGCAACAGCGGCATGGCAGGCCGGGGCGGGCAGGGCGGCGCCGGCCGGCTCCCTTACAATGCCGCCATGACTTCCCCCAAGATTCCCGAATCGCTGCGCCGCGTGGTGCTGGCGTCCAACAATGCCGGCAAGCTGCGTGAGTTTTCCGCCTTGTTCGCCCCGCTCGGCATGGAGCTGGTGCCGCAGGGCGAGCTGGGCGTGCCCGAGGCCGAAGAGCCGCACGTCACCTTCATCGAGAACGCCCTGGCCAAGGCCCGCCACGCCAGCCGCCTGACCGGCCTGCCGGCCCTGGCCGACGACTCCGGCCTGTGCGTGGCCGCGCTGCAGGGCGCGCCCGGCGTGTATTCGGCGCGCTACGCCAAGATGCACGGCGGCGAGAAATCCGACCAGGCCAACAACGCGCTGCTGGTCCAGAAGCTGGCCGGCCAGGCCGACCGGCGCGCCTGGTACGTGGCGGTGCTGGCGCTGGTGCGCGCCGAGAACGACCCGTGTCCGCTCATCGGCGAAGGCCATTGGCACGGCGAGATCATCGACCAGCCCGAGGGCGCCAACGGCTTTGGCTACGATCCGCATTTCTACCTGCCCGACCTGGGCCTGACCGCCGCCTCGCTGGATCCGGCGGAAAAGAACGCCGTCAGCCACCGCGCCCGCGCGCTGCGCGAGCTGCTGGGCAAGCTCAATCAGGCCTGAGCGGCGCGCCGCCCTCCCAGCATTCGTACCCCAGCATGTCCATCACCATTCCCATCCGCGCCGAATCGGGCGCTTCGCGCCCGCGCCTGGCGGCGGGCTCCGCCCTGACCAGCCTGCCGCCGCTGTCGCTCTATGTGCACGTGCCCTGGTGCGTGCGCAAGTGCCCGTACTGCGACTTCAATTCGCATGCATCGCCGGGCGAGGGCATTCCGGAACGCGCCTACCTGGATGCGCTGCGCAGCGACCTGGAGCAGGCGCTGCCCGGCATCTGGGGCCGGCAGGTCGTGTCGGTGTTCATCGGCGGCGGCACGCCCAGCCTGCTGTCGGCCGCCGGGCTGGACGAGCTGCTGGCGATGCTGCGCGCCTGCCTGAACCTGTGGCCGGACGCCGAGATCACGATGGAAGCCAACCCCGGCACGGCCGAGGCCCGCCGCTTCCGGGACTATGCCGCCAGCGGCGTGACGCGCTTCTCGCTGGGCATCCAGAGCTTCGATGATGTCCAGCTCAAGAAGCTGGGCCGCATCCACGACGCGGCCCAGGCCCGCGCCGCGATCGAGATGGCGCAGCGCGCCGTGCCGCGCGTCAACCTGGACCTGATGTTCGCCTTGCCGGGCCAGACGCTGGCGGCCTGTACGGACGATCTGCGCCAGGCGCTGGCCTTCGGCACCGAGCATCTGTCGCTCTATCACCTGACGATGGAGCCGAACACGGTCTTTGCCAAGTTTCCGCCCGAGGACCTGCCGGACGACGATGCCAGCGCCGCCATGCAGGACCTGGTCGAAACCGAACTGGCCGCCGCGGGCCTGGCCCGCTATGAGGTGTCCGCCTACGCCCGGCCGGGCGCGCGCTGCCGGCACAACCTGAATTACTGGGAGTTCGGCGACTACCTGGGCATCGGGCCGGGCGCCCACGGCAAGCTGTCCTTCCATGACCGCATCGTGCGCGAGGCGCGGCTGCGCAACCCGGAATCCTGGATGCAGGCCGCCGCCGCGCGCGATGGCAGCCATCTGGCCGAAAGCCGCCAGGTCGGACCGGACGAGCTGCCATTCGAGTTCATGCTGAACGCCTTGCGCCTGAAGGATGGCGTGGCGGCGACCTTGTTCAGCGAGCGCACCGGCTTGTCGCTGGCCGTCATCGCGCACCAATTGGAGGCAGCGGCCAAGCGCGGCTTGCTGGACGTCGATCCCACCCGTCTGCAGGCGACCGCCCTGGGCTGGCGCTTCCTGAACGACCTCCAGGAAATGTTCCTGTAGCAAAAGGGCACCAAGATGGGGCGTTCATGCCCCATCTTTTGCACCATATTGGTGCTACATTTTCCTTCTTACTCGCCATTGTCCCCGGGGATTCCCTGAGGGCAAACCTGGCACGCTTATTGCTTCCCTCTTTCATGCCAGTCGAGCGGCAGCGCCCTCGACCTTTTTATCTAATGGAGATGACATGGCAAGCCCGAAAGACGTCCTGAAACAGATCGCCGACAACGAAGTCAAATTCGTCGACTTCCGCTTTACCGACACCGTGGGCCGCGAGCACCACGTGTCCGTGCCCACGAGCGCGATCGATGAAGACAAGCTGGAAAGCGGGCAAGCCTTCGACGGTTCGTCGATCGCGGGCTGGAAGGGCATCGAAGCCTCGGACATGCTGCTCATCCCCGACCTGTCCACCGCCAACATGGATCCGTTCCGCGAAGAGCCGACGCTGATCCTGTCCTGCGACGTGGTCGAACCTTCGGACCTGAAGGGCTATGACCGCGATCCGCGCTCGCTGGCCAAGCGCGCCGAAGCCTACCTGAAGTCCTCGGGCCTGGGCGACACCGCCTACTTCGGTCCGGAACCCGAATTCTTCGTGTTCGACGGCGTGACCTGGAACACCGACATGTCGGGCACCTTCGTCAAGATCAAGTCGGAAGAGGCCTCCTGGTCCACCGGCCTGGACTTCGAAGGCGGCAACACCGGCCATCGTCCCTCGGTCAAGGGCGGCTACTTCCCCGTGCCCCCGGTCGATTCGTTCCAGGACATGCGCTCGGAAATGTGCCTGCTGATGGAACAGATGGGCGTGCCGGTCGAAGTGCACCACCACGAAGTGGCGGGCGCCGGCCAGCTGGAAATCGGCACCAAGTTCAGCACGCTGGTGCAGCGCGCCGACTGGACGCAGATCACCAAGTACATCATTCATAACGTGGCCCACGCCTACGGCAAGACCGCCACCTTCATGCCCAAGCCCATCGTCGGCGACAACGGTTCGGGCATGCACGTGCACCAGTCCATCTGGAAGGACGGCCAGAACCTGTTCGCGGGCAACGGCTACGCCGGCCTGTCGGACTTCGCGCTGTACTACATCGGCGGCATCATCAAGCACGCCCGCGCGCTGAACGCCATCACCAACCCGGGCACCAACTCGTACAAGCGTCTGGTTCCGCACTACGAAGCCCCGGTCAAGCTGGCCTACTCGGCCCGCAACCGCTCGGCCTCGATCCGCATCCCCTACGTCGGCAACCCGAAGGGCCGCCGCGTCGAGGCGCGCTTCCCGGACCCCCTGGCCAACCCGTACCTGGCCTTCTCGGCCCTGATGATGGCCGGCCTGGACGGCGTGCAGAACAAGATCCACCCGGGCGATCCGGCCGACAAGAACCTGTACGACCTGCCGCCGGAAGAAGACGCCAAGATCCCGACCGTGTGCGCCTCGCTGGAAGAAGCGCTGGAAGCCCTGGACAAGGACCGCGAGTTCCTGACCCGTGGCGGCGTGTTCAGCAACGACATGCTCAACGCCTACATCGACCTGAAGATGGGCGATGTGAACCGTCTGCGCATGACGACGCACCCGATCGAGTTCGACATGTACTACAGCCTGTAGGGTAGACCCACCCCCGAAGCGCTTGCGCGCTTCCCCCTCAAGGGGGCACCGCTGCGGACCGGCAAAGCCGGCTCCGCGCGGTCTTGGGTGGGGGAGAGCATCGCTGAATTGAGGCGTTGCTGTCCGGAGTGTTTGTCTCCATGGGTGACGCTAGCGGGCCGGCTTGGCCGGTTCCGCTGCGTTCTCGATGGAGTTGTGTTGATTTCTTGCGTTGCGGGTGGCGCGTAGCGCGATGGGTAACTGAGATGAATGTAGAAGCTCTAGACCTGCTCGCCACGTCCGTTTTTCTGGTGAACGGGCGAGGCCACATCGAATACGCCAACGCCGCCGCCGAGGATCTGTTCGGGCGGTCGCGCAAGCAGCTGTGCGGACATTCGGCCGCCACGCTGTTCGACAATCCCGAGCACATACAGTCCTCCATCGATCGCGCCGCCGGCGGCCGCTATGCCGACGTCAGGCAGCTGGCGTTCCTGCGCCGCGCCATGGAGTCGGTGGAAGTGTCGGTCACGACCGTCGGGCTGACGGGCCAGCGCTGGCCCGTGCTGATCGAGGCGCGCGAGATCGAGCAGCGCGTGCTGGCCGATCGCAGTCATCGCCTGGTCGAGGAGATCGAGGCGCACCGCGAATTGCTGCGCAATCTCGCGCATGAAGTGAAGAATCCCCTGGGCGGACTGCGCGGCGCCGCCCAATTGCTGGAGGCCGAGTTGCCCAATGCGGCGCTGGCCGAGTACACCCAGGTCATCATTTCCGAAGCCGACCGCCTGCAGGCGCTGGTGGACCGCCTGAGCGGACCGCAGCGCGTGCCGCTGAACGCGCGGCCGGTGAACATCCACGAGATCTGCGAGCGCGTCTGCGCGCTGATACAGGCCGAGTTCCGCGACGAGATCACGCTGCTGCGCGACTACGACGCCTCCGTGCCCGACCTGAAGGGCGACGCGGCCCGGCTGATGCAGGCGGTGCTGAACGTGGCCCGCAATGCCGCGCAGGAACTGATGGCGCGTCCCAGGGACGCCGGCGTGGAGCATGGCGTGGTGACGCTGCGCACGCGGGTGGCGCGGCAGGTCATGCTGGCGCACCGGCAGCACCGGCTGGCGCTGGTGCTGTCCATCATCGACAACGGTCCGGGCGTGCCCGAGCACATCCGCGACCGCATTTTCCACCCGCTGGTGACAGCCCGTGCCGGCGGCACGGGACTGGGCCTGAGCCTGGCTCAGGACTTCGTGCAGCAGCACGGCGGCATCATCGAATTCGAATCCCGGCCCGGGCGCACCGAGTTCCGCCTGGTCCTTCCGATGGAGCCCGCACACTGATGAAACCTGTATGGATCGTCGATGATGACCAGGCCATCCGCTGGGTGCTTGAAAAGGCCCTGGCGCGCGCTGGCATCCCCACCCGCAGTTTCTCCCAGTCGGCCGACGTGCTGGACGCCTTGGCGCGCGATATCCCGTCGGCGCTGGTGTCGGACATACGCATGCCGGGCGGCAACGGCCTGGAGCTGTTGCGCCAGCTGAAGGAACGCCACGCCGGCCTGCCCGTGATCGTGATGACGGCCTTCGCCGACCTGGACAGCACCGTGTCCGCCTTCCAGGGCGGCGCGTTCGACTACCTGGCCAAGCCCTTCGATGTGAACGAGGCGGTGGCGCTGATCCAGCGCGCGATGCAGGAGTCCTCGCAGCAGGACGAGGCCGCGCCCGGGCAGGACGAGGCGCAGAACAACGAGCGCTGGATGATGACGCAGTCCTCGTCCACCGCCATGCAGGAAGTCTTCCGCGCCATCGGCCGGCTGGCCCAGTCCAAGGTCACCGTGCTGATCACGGGCGAGTCCGGCACCGGCAAGGAACTGGTGGCGCGGGCGCTGCACGGCCATGGCGTGCGCGCCGGCGGTCCCTTCGTCGCGCTGAACGCGGCGGCGATTCCGCGCGACCTGCTGGAGGCCGAACTGTTCGGCCACGAACGCGGCGCCTTCACCGGCGCCAACACGCTGCGCCGAGGTCGCTTCGAGGAAGCGCACGGCGGCACGTTGTTCCTGGACGAGATCGGCGACATGCCGATCGAGCTGCAGACCCGTCTCCTGCGCGTGCTGGCCGAAGGCAGCTTCTACCGCGTGGGCGGCGCCCAGCCGGTGCGCGTGGACGTGCGCATCGTCGCGGCCACCCACCAGCCGCTGGAGCAGCGGGTGGAGCAGGGCCTGTTCCGCGAGGATCTGTTCCACCGCCTGAACGTGATCCGGCTGCGCCTGCCGCCCTTGCGCGAGCGCACCGAGGACATTCCGGCGCTGGCCAACCACTTCCTGACGGCCAGCGCACGCGCGCTGGGCGTGCCGGTCAAGCGCTTGACGCCCGAGGCGCTGGCGGTGCTGACCCGCTTCGACTTCCCCGGCAACGTGCGCCAGCTGGAGAATTTCTGTCACTGGCTGACCGTGATGGCGCCGGGGCAGACGGTGGAGCCCGCCGATCTGCCGCCCGAAATCCGCGCGGTGGATCCGCAGCAGGCATCCGGCGCGTCGATGGCGCCGCGCCCGCCGGTGGCTGCCATCGGCACGGTGTTGCCGACCGCGATGCCGGCGCAGGCCGAGCCGGATGCGGCGACGCCGCGCAACTGGCAGGATCCCTTGTTGCGCGACGCGCAGCATCGGCTGGAGCGCGGCGAGCCGGCCGTCATGGCCACGCTGACGCGCCAGTTCGAGAAGATCCTGCTGCAAAGCGCGCTGGATGCCAGCCGTGGCCGCCGCGTCGAGGCCGCGACGCGGCTCGGCATCGGCCGCAATACCATCACGCGCAAGCTGCGCGAGCTGGGCATCGAGGACGACTGAGGCGCGGGCGCGGCATCGCGCCCGCCCTCAGCCCAGCCCGAGCAGGCTTTCGCACAGCCGGGGTGACTTGAGCTTTTCCAGCCACCACTTCAATGCCTCGCCCGGCGGCTCCGCGCGCCACGCGTAGGCCACATGCTCCGTCAAGGGCATGCCTTCCTCCGTTTCGCAGATCGTCAGGAGGCCTTGTGCCAGATACGGCGCGGCCAGCGTCACCGGCAGGTAGCCGCAGCCCAGGCCGCGCACCTGCGCGTCGATCTTGGCCTGCATCGTGGGCATGACCAGCACGGGCTGTTCCGACAGGATCCCGCGCGTCTGCGGCGGCAGGCCGCGGCTGGTATCGGCCACCACCACCGCGCTATAGCGGTTGAGATCGGCCGGGCCCAGCGGGCGGTCCAGCGCCGCCAGCGGATGGCCGGCCGCCACGCAGAACGCGAACTGCACCTGGCCCATGGCCTGCGAGCGATACGGGCCGGTCGGCTCGCCGGCCGCGCCGGCGCCGACGACCAGATCGGCGCGCCCGGAGGTCAGCGCGTCCCAGTTGCCGCTCAGCACCTCGGTGGAAAAACGCAGCGCGGTGGCGCTGCGCAGCGCCTGGAATTCCTCGATCAGGTCATACAGCGGGCGCCATGGCAGCACGGCGCTGACCGCGATGCGCAGCTCCACCTCCCAGCCCGTGGCGATGCGCTTGACGCGGCAAGCCAGGTCGTCGAGCGATTGCAGGACGTGGCGGCCTTCCCGCAGCAGCGCTTCGCCGGCGGGGGTGAGCCGCGCGCGCTGCCCGCTGCGGTCGAACAGCAGCACGTCCAGTCCGTCCTCCAGCTTGCGGATGGCGTAGGTCACCGCCGAGGGCACCTTGCCCTGTTCGCGGGCGGCCTTGGCGAAGCTGCCGTGGCGCGCGATGGCGTCCACCAGGGTCAGCAGCTCGGGGGTGATGGGCTGGGAGAGCGGGGTCGTGGCCATGCATTCAAAAATTATGAACGTTGTCTTCAAAAACGGGCGACAAAGCAGGCTGCCGTCAGGCGCAGAATATCACTCATGCCGGTTGTGCAGCTAGAAACCGAACGGCGATTCCCGCCAGCAGGTACGGCACAACCATTCATTTTATTGAAATAGGAGTCAGCCATGCTTACCATCCGCCGCAGCGCCGAACGGGGCCATGCCAACCACGGTTGGCTCGACTCGTTCCACACCTTCTCTTTCGCCAACTACTACGACCCGGCGCACATGGGCTTTGGCGCGCTGCGCGTGATCAACGATGACCGCATCGCCGCCGGACGCGGTTTCGGCACCCACGGGCACCGCGACATGGAGATCATCACCTATGTGCTCGACGGCGCCGTCGCCCACAAGGACAGCATGGGCAGCGGCTCGACCATCCGGCCAGGCAATGTGCAGCGCATGAGCGCGGGCCGGGGCGTGCTGCATTCTGAGTTCAACCCGCTGCCGGATGCCGAAACGCATCTGCTGCAGATCTGGATCGAGCCCGACGTGGCCGGCATCGCGCCGGAGTACGAGGAGCGTGAATTCAGCGATGCGCAGAAACGCGGCCGCCTGCAGGCGCTAGTGTCGCCGGATGGCGCCGAGGGCTCGATGAAGATCCACCAGGACGCCCGGCTGTACGGTGGGCTGTTCGACGGCGATGAAAGCGCCGAGCTGCCGCTGGCGGCGGGGCGTCGCGCCTGGGTCCATGTGGCCCGGGGAGAGATCGTCGCCAATGGCGAGACGCTGAAGGCCGGCGACGCGCTGGCGCTCAGCGATGAGGCCGCCGTGAAGCTGTCGAACGGCAAGGATGCCGAAGTGCTGGTGTTTGACCTGAAGTAGGGGGCCCCCCCGAGCGCTGCGCGCTTCCCCCAGGGGCGCCGCTACGGACCGGCGGAGCCGGATCCGTGCGGCCCCGCTTGGGAGGCTTTGCCCCGATTGGGAGGTTTTGCCGCGATTGGTGGGCGGCGTGAGGGGGCTGTGTTACTAAGATGGAATGTAGTTGCAGGATTCAATTGGGAGAAATGACCATGACGACCTTGTCTGACGATGGCGCGAGCCAGATTGAAACGGTGGTGGTGCCGCGCAGCAGCGATCTGGGCGGATTCGAGGTTCGGCGGGCGCTGCCTTCGGCGCAGAAGCGCACGGTCGGGCCTTTCGTGTTCCTGGATCATATGGGACCGGTCGAGTTCAGGGCCGGCAGCGGCATCGATGTGCGGCCGCATCCGCATATCGGGCTGTCCACGGTCACGTATCTGTACGAAGGGTCGATGGTGCATCGCGATGGCGCGGGGCATACGCAGACCATCCTGCCGGGCGAAGTGAACTGGATGACGGCGGGCCGGGGCATCGTGCATTCGGAGCGCTCGTCGCCCGAAAGCCGGCAGGCCGACCAGCGGCTCTGTGGCCTGCAGATCTGGGTGGGGCTGCCGAAACAGCATGAGGAGACCGATCCCGGTTTTGTCCACTACGGGCTGGACGCGCAGCCGGTGGTGGAAGGCGAGGGCGTGCGCGCCCAGGTGGTGGCCGGCGAGCTGTTCGGCAAGACCTCCAGCGTCAAGACGCTGTCGCCGCTGTTCTACGGTGATATCCAGATGCGCGCAGGTTCGACCCTGGTCCTGCCTGCCGAGCATGAAGAGCGCGCGGCCTATCTGGCCACGGGCTCGATAGAGGTCGATGGGCAGGTGTTCGAAAGCGGCCGTCTGGTCGTGTTCGCGCCGGGCAGGCCGGTGCAGATCCGCGCGGTGAGCGATGCGCGCTACGCGGTGCTGGGCGGCGAGCCGCTGGACGGTCCCCGCTTCCTTTGGTGGAACTTCGTGTCCAGCAGCAAGGACCGTATCGAGCAGGCCAAAGAGGACTGGCAACGCGATCGTTTCGGCCAGACGGTGCCGGGCGACGAGACGGAGTTCATTCCCTTGCCGCCGCCCAAGGCCTGACGGGCATCAGAAATCTCCCCCAGCACGGTTTGCGCTTGCCGCTGGGGGAGGTGACGGTCTGGCGAAAAAAAACGGCCGGCGACTCGCGTCCCGGCCGTTTCCGTTTGCGCAAGGCGTCCGCGCGCGGTCTAGGCGCCGTCGGCCGGCTCGAAGGCGGCGCCCTTGAATACACGCCTGGGGCTGCCGCGCTCCACCTCATGGTGGAACTGACGGCGGCGGGCGCGTTGCGCCGCGTCCCGCGCCTGCTCGTGGCTGGCCAGCCGATGCGCGATCAACAGCACGGCGAGGCGCTTGTTGGCATGCTGGCTGCGCTCGGTCTGTACCTTCACGCTGATGCCGGTGGCAACGTGCGTGGCGCGCACGGCGGATTCCGTCTTGTTGACATGCTGGCCGCCAGGTCCGGACGAGCGCGTCGTTTCAAAGCGTATGTCGGCGGCCAGGCTGGGCGCGGGCGCTTCGCAGCGCAGCACGCCGATGAACCAGTTCTTGCGCGGATGGGACGGACGGTAAGGGCTGGGGCAGGTCCACTGGATCGATCCCTCCCAGCTCGCCGCCAGTTCCGCCGCGCCGTCGCCGTCCAGGCTCAGCAGCACCGAGCGGTAAGTGCCGGTCTTGCCGCCGCTTTCGCTTTCGACGATGTCCACATCGACCGAGCGGGCCTGCGCTTCGCGCGACAGCCGCGCCAGCGCCTTGGCCACCGCCAGGCAGCACTCGTCCGGCCCCTGGGCCGAGGATAGTTGCAGCAGGATCATCAGCAGCATCCTCCCCGGGTCTTGTAGGTCAGCACCGGACGCAGCTTGGCCAGCACCGTCAGCAGGCCGGCCTGTTCCAGGCTGGCGATGATGCTGTCCACCGGCTTGTAGGCCTCGGGCGCTTCTTCGTAGATCAGCTGCTTGTCTTCGCAGACGACGTGGCTGCCCAGCCGGGTCTTGGCGAGTTGCGCGGGGCTGTAGCGCTTGAACAGCCGGTCCTTGCACTCGCTGCGCATCCACTTGCGGCCCGCGCCGTGCGCCAGCGAGTACAGGCTGGCCGCGCTGGGAACCGGCGCCACCAGATAGCTGAAGTCGCCGCGCGAGCCCGGGATCACAACCAGTCCGCCGTCGGACGGCGTGGCGCCCTTGCGGTGCAGCCAGCCATGTTCGCCCTGGACTTCGGCGCGCGTGACCAGGTTGTGGTGCACGTCCAGCACCTGTCCGCCGTCCGTGCCGAGCCGGTCCAGCATGCGGCGCGCGACCAGCTGCCGGTTGGCCCGGGCGTAGCGCAGGGCGGCGTCGTGCCGCGCCAGGTAGGCCTGGCAATCGGCGCTGTCTTCGGCAAGGCCATCGTGGCCGTGCCGCTGGACATGCTCTTCCAGGATGGCGCGGCCCAGGCCGCGCGACCCGCTGTGGACCAGCAGGACGAGCCGGTCCAGATCCAGCTCCAGCGCGTCGACCGCCTGCGGGTCGTAGACGGTGTCGATGCGCTGCAGTTCGGCGAAGTGGTTGCCTCCGCCTATGGTGCCCAGCGCCTGCCGATGGCCGACATCCGCGGGCGCCAGCTCGGCGACCAGCGACTGCCAGCTGTCGTCCAGCGGTCCGTCGATATCGCCGAGCCGCTTCTCCAGCTTGGCGGTCGCGGCCTTGCGGGCGTCGATGCCGGTGGTCCATAGCGACATGCCGCAGCCGATATCGCCGCCGATCAGGGCGGGATACAGGCGTCCGGTGGAGAAGAAGGCGGCGCCCACCGGATAGCCTCGACCCGGATGCAGGTCGGGCATGCCGGCGACGCGGCGCATGCCGGCGAGCCTGGCGGTCGTGTGTAGTTGCTGGATCGCGTTGCCTTCGATCCAGGTGTCGTCCGAGGCGATCAGCGTGACGCTCTCGGACAGTGCTTGAATGCAATTGCCCATGGAATTTCCATAATCAGGTCTTGGAAAGGGCTTGCTTCCACAGGCATCGGAACCGCAAGGCGAGGCCACGGCTCGTCGGCGCGGCGCATGGCGCGGACGCGGCGATTGCGGCGCGGCGGACTGCCAGGCAGTGGCCGTGCGGGCGTGATGCGTATGAAAGACCCTGTATGGCAGGACCGGACCAGGGCAGTGCGAATGTCTTGCCGGCTTGTCTGCGGCAAGAAGAATTCAGTCGGGCTGGACGCGGCCTGCAAGGCGGGAAGTCGGTTGTTGTTGCATGATGATTCCTCCTGTGCAGTTCGGTTGATGGGGGGGATGGCGTCGCGGGTATGGCCATTCAAATGGCCGTTCATGGCCTGCGCGGCGCGGCTTCCACGGCGGATGCTCGTTGGCGCCGGTACGGGGCGTTGCGCGGGCGTCAGGCCGGAAAGAGCGCAACTCTATCATTGAACTTCGCGGCCTGTCTCGCGGTTGCCGCAAGCGAGGCCGTCATGCGCGTCGATACGTATGAATTGCGCCACAGTGCGTGCGCTCGGCGCCGCCAGGGCGACTGGCGCCGCGCAGTATGATGCGCGTCCGGCATCGACCACAACGCGATCGCCGCGAGACAACAACGGGATGGAGACATCATGCAACGCTTTACCTTGAACGCGCTGCGCGGCCTGGCCGCGCTGGCGCTGGTCCACGGCGCGGCCGCCGCGCAGGCCGCCGGCTATCCGGCCAAGCCCATCGTATTCATCGTGCCTTACACCGCCGGCGGCACCACCGATCTGGTCGCGCGCACCGCCGGCCAGAAGGTCGCGGAAAAGCTGGGCCAGCCCGTCATCGTCGAGAACCGTCCGGGCGCGGGCGGCAACATCGGCATGGACGCCGTGGCCAAGGCCGCGCCGGACGGCTACACCATCGGCTTCGGCGCCATTTCCACCAATGCGCTCAATCCCTTCGTCTATCCGTCGATGCCGTTCGATCCGACCAAGGACTTCACCGGCATCAGCATGCTGGGCGCGTCCTCGGTGGTGCTGGAGACCGGCCCGTCGATCAAGGTCGACAGCGTCAAGGATCTGGTCGCCTATGCCAAGCAGCATCCGGGCACCGCGTTCGGCACGCCGGGCACGGGCACGTCGATGCATCTGGCGGGCGTGATGTTCGACCAGCTGACCGGCGCCGGCATGCAGCACATTCCGTACAAGGGCAGCGCGCAAGGCATCAACGATCTGCTGGGCGGCCATCTGCCCATCATGTTCGACAACCTGCCGGCCTCGCTGCCGCATATCAAGTCGGGCAAGGTCCGCGCGCTGGCCGTGACCGGCAGCAAGCGCGCGCCGGCGCTGCCGGACGTGCCCACGCTGGCCGAACTGGGCTATGGCGCGGCCGTGGTCGATCCGTGGTTCGCCGTCTATGGCCCGGCCAAGATGCCGCCGGAGATCACCAAGACCTTGAGCGAGGCGTTCCAGGCGGCGCTGGCCATGCCCGAGGTCAAGACCAAGCTGGAGCAGGCGGGCTTCATGCCGTATGGCTCGACGCCGGAAGAGGTGGAAAAGCTGACGCGCAGCCAACACGAGGCCTTCAAGGCCTTGTCGCAGAAGGTGAAGCTGTCGGCGGATTGACGCCGCGACGGAAGTGACGGCGGCCTGGATGGCGCGCCGTTCGCGCGGGCGGCCCGGATCGTGGTCCGGGCCGCCCGCGTTGCGTTCAGCGGCCGCGCGCGAAGACCTGTTCGCGCTGTTCTTCCAGCGCCTCGCTGCGGATGAAGTCGCGCACGAAGGCGTCGGCCGGGTGATGATGCAGGTTGTACGGCGTGTCCCACTGCGCGATGCGGCCCTTGCTCATCACGCCGATGCGGTCGGCGATGGCGAAGGCCTCGGCCTGGTTGTGCGTGACCAGGATGGCGGTGTGGCCGGTGGCCTTCAGGATCTCGCGCACTTCGAAGGCCAGCCGCTCGCGCGTGTCCACGTCCAGGTTGGAAAAGGGCTCGTCCAGCAGCAGCAGCTCGGGCGAGGGCGCCAGCGCCCGGGCCAGCGCCACGCGCTGCTGCTGGCCGCCGGAGATCTCGTGCGGATAGCTGGCAGCGGCATGGCTGAGCCCCACCAGCTCCAGCATTTCCTCGACCCGGCGCGCGCGCGCCGCGCGGTCCAGCTTGCGCAGGCCGAAGGCCACGTTCTGCGCCACCGTCAGGTGCGGGAACAGCGCATAGTCCTGGAACATCATGCCGACCCGGCGCGACTCGGGCGCGACCTGCATGTCGGGGGTGGAGATGACTGTGCCGTCCAGCAGGATGCGGCCGGCGCGCAGCGGCTCGAAGCCGGCGATCGCGCGCAGCACGGTGGTCTTGCCGCAGCCGGATTCGCCCAGCAGGCAGCCGATGTGGCCGGCGGGCAGCGACAGCGTCAGGTCCCGCACCACGTCGCGCACGCCCTTGGGCGTGTCGTAGGCCAGCGAGATATGGTCGATTTCGAGCAGATCGGACGACAAGATGTTCAATGTCCCATTTTCAGATTGGTGCGCGCCAGCAGGATGACGGGCAACAGGCCCGCCAGCACGATGGCCAGCGCGGCGACCGCGCCTTCCTCGTAGGTACCTCGGGCGGCCTCGGCGTACAGCCAGGTGGCCAGCGTGTCGAAGTTCATCGGGCGCAGCAGCAGGGTGGCGGGCAGTTCCTTCATGGCGTCCACGAACACCAGCAACGCGCTGGCCGCCAGGGCCGGGCGCAACAGCGGCAGGTGGACGCGGCGCAGCGTGCCGGCGGACGTCTCGCCCAGCATGCGCGACGCCTGTTCCAGCGACGGCGGAATGCGGGCCAGGCCCGCCTCGATGGCGCCGGTGGAGATGGCCAGGAAGCGGATCGCATAGGCGCACACCAGCGCGCCCATGGAGCCCATCAGCAAGAGGCCGCTGCCGCCGAACAGGCGGCCCACGGCCGTATCGATCCAGACGAAGGGCGTGAGCAGCCCGATGGCCAGCACCGTGCCGGGCACGGCGTAGCCCAGGCTGGCGATGCGGCCGCAGGCGCGCCCGGGATTGAAGGCGGCGCTCTCGCGCAGCGTGCGTCCGGCCCAGGCGACGATCAGGCCGCACAGCAGGGTGACGACGGTGGCGCAGAAGGCTACGGTCAGCGTATTGCGCAGCCCGACCAGCAGCTGGCCCGACACGCCGCCGACCAGGTGCAGGCGCTTGTACGTTTCCACCATCAGGTACAGCGCCGGGGCGACGAAGCCCAGCAGCACGGGAATCCAGCCCAGCGCCGCGGCGACCAGCGCCGCCGGACCATGCAGGCGGCGTGGCTGCATCGGGCGCATGCGCTGGGTGTTGGCATAGCGCTGGCGCTTGCGGCCATGCCGTTCCAGCAGGATCAGTCCGACGACGATGGCCAGCATCGTCAGCGCGATCTGTGCCGCGCCGGCCAGGTCGGAACGCGTGACCCAGGTGGTGTAGACCGAGACGGTCAGCGTCTGCACGCCCAGGAATTCCGAGGCGCCGATATCGTTCAGCGTTTCCAGCAGGGCCAGGCTCATGCCGACCACGATGGCCGGACGCGCCAGCGGCAGCGCCACGCGGAAGAACACGCCGGCGCGGCCGGCGCCCAGGGTGCGGGCGGCTTCCAGCAGGCTGGCGGCCTGCGTCATGAACATCACGCGGGTGCTCAGGTACACATAGGGGTACAGCACGAAGCCCAGCACGAAGATCGCGCCCTGGATCGAGCGCAGGTCGGGCAGGCGGAACTGGCGCGGACTGTCGTAGCCCAGGATGGCGCGCAGGCCGGTCTGGATAGGGCCGATGGGATGCAGCAGGTCCAGATAGGCGAAGGCGATGATGTAGGTGGGCACGGCCAGCGGCAGCAGCAGCGCCCAGGTCAGCGTGTGGCGCGTGGGGAACTCGTAGGCGGTCACCAGCCAGGCCGATCCGGTGCCGAGCAGGGCCACCAGCGCGCCCACGCCGGCCAGCAGGATGAGGGTGTTGGCCAGCGCCTGGGGCAGCACGTAGCTGGCCAGGTGTTGCCAATGGGCCAGGTCGCCGCCCAGCGCCCACCAGCCCAGTATCAGCAGCGGCGCGAGCACCGCCAGGGCAATCAGGGCGGCGCCGGCGAGCCAGCCGGCGCCGCGTTCCGTCCAACGCACCCGCACCAGCCGGGACAAGGATTCAGTGTGACTGCTTGACCATCACTAGCTTCCACTTCTGGAGAGCAAAGAGAGGGAGAGAAAAAGAGGGAAGAGAGGGGAGGTAGAGGAGTGATGGAGAGAGGTGGGGGGAGGGGAGGAGGTAAGAGAAACGTACAGCGGAGTCAACAGAGCACAAAGGAGTGCAGAAAGAA
>NZ_JAGTJY010000360.1:0-1595 GCF_018195695.1 Achromobacter sp. Marseille-Q0513
GAACAGGGCATGGCGACTTTGGGCAAGCTGATGGGCGGCTAGCCTGCTGCCGGGAGGCGCGCCGGCCCGGCGGCGCCGGCGCGCTCACAAATGAGTGTTATTCTTATTTGAATCCCCACTCTCCGTCGATCCCGCCTGCCCCGCGCCGCCTATGGAATCCTCCGCGCATCACCACGTCCAGCGGCTCTACGCGGAACATCACGACTGGCTGTTCGGCTGGCTGGCGCGACGCGTGGCCAACCGCGCCGACGCGGCCGATCTGGCCCAGGACACCTTCTGCCGCCTCCTCACCGCCCCCAGCCCCGCGCCCCTGGCCGAACCGCGCGCCTACCTGCTGACGCTGGCGCGCCGCCTGACCATAGACCTTTGGCGGACGCGGGATGTCGAGGCCCGCTACCTGCAGGCGCTGGCCCATCAACCCGAGCCCGTCGCCGCCTCGCCCGAAACGCTATGCATGCTCAAGCAGGCCGTCGCCGAAATCGACCGCTTGCTGGACGGCCTGCCGGTGCCGGTAAAACACGCGTTCCTGCTCAATCGCCTGGACGGCATGACGCAACCCGCCATCGCCCGCGCCCTGGGCCTGTCGCTGGCCACGGTGGAACGCTATTTGAAGCGCGCCTTCCTGCACTGCATCGCCGCCCGCCGCGAGCTCGGCGCATGAGCGGCCGCGGGGCGCGGCGCGTCGACGAAGCGACGGAACGCGCGGTCGAATGGATGCTGCGCCTGACGTCGGGGCGCGCCACCGACCAGGACCAGCGCGCGTTCGAACAATGGCTGGCGCTGCATCCCGGGCATGCCCGCGCCTGGGCCGAGGTCGATGGACTCATGGCGCGGCCGCTGGCCCGGCTGCGCGACGCCGCGAGCACCGCGCCCGCGCTGACACAGGCAGCCCGGACCGCGCTGCTGCACCACGGCGCCAGGCGTCGCAAGCTGCTCAAGCTGGCCGTGCTGGCGCCGGGCGCCGCGCTGGGCGCGCTGGCGGTCGACCGGTACGTGCCGCTGTCCGGCCTGGGCGCGACCTACGCCACGCATACCGCAGAACGGCGCAGCTACGCGCTGGACGACGGCTCCGAGCTGCCCCTCGACGCGCGCTCGGCGGCCGACGTGCGCTACGACGCCAGGCAGCGCCTCATCGTCCTGCGCGCGGGCGGACTGCACGTGGCCGCCAGCGCCGACGCCCGACCGCTGCGGATACGCACCCGCCATGGCGATATCGAGGCCGGCGCCACGGGCCTGGTCGCGAGCCTGGCGGTGACCCTGTACGAGACCTACGCCACGGTCAGCGCCATCGAGCACGCGTTGACGCTGATGCCCGGACATGGCCGGCCCCTTGCCCTGCCCGGACACGGCACGGCGGCATTCGATGACACGGCCGCCTGGCTGCGCGCCGACGATGCGCAGGCCAGCTGGCGGCGCGGCATGCTCAGTGTCAAGGATGCCAGCCTGGCGGAAGTGGTGGCGCGCCTGCGCGCCTACCAGCCCGGCGTGATCCGTCTGTCTCCGGATGCCGCCAGGCTGCGCGTGTTCGGCGTGTTCCCGCTCGATGACACGCGCCGGGCGCTGCACGCCCTGGAAGAGACGCTGCAGCTCAGGAT
>NZ_JAGTJY010000361.1:0-1529 GCF_018195695.1 Achromobacter sp. Marseille-Q0513
GCGTGCGCGCGTTCAGATCGCCGCCCGCCAGCACCGAGCCGGTGTTGGCCAGCGTTGTTCCTGCGTAGAGGTCGGCCCGTCCGCTGGCGAAGGCGACGCCCGCGTTGTTCAGCGCGCCGCCCGCGTCCAGGGCCAGCGCCGCGCCGGATTGCAGCCGGCCATCGGTGGTGATGAAGAGGTCGCGCGCGGCGTTGACCGAGAGCTTGCCGGTCTGAGTGCCGATCACGCCGCTCAGCCGCGCGTCGGCGCCGGCGCGCAGGCTCAAATCCTTGCCTGCTGAGGCCGAGCCCAGCGCCTGCAGCGCGCCGCCGGCGGTGGCGGTGAGCATGCCGTCCGCCTGCTGGCGCGAGGCCGCGCCCAGGATCAGGTCGCCGCGCGTGGCGGTCAACGAGAGGTCGCCCTTCAAGGCCGCGGCGGTGCCGTCGATCGACAGGCTATCGCCCGCGCTCAGCGTCTGGTCGCGGCCGGCCAGCGCGCGGCCGGCGATCTGCATCGAACCGGCGGCGGTGGCGGTCAAGGTGTCGGCGGCCTGCACCAGGCCCTTGTCCGCGACGGTGATGTTCCGACCGTTCAGCGTCAGCTTGGCGTCGCTGGCGGCCGAGCCGTCCACGCGCGCGTCGCGCGCGGCGGCCAGAGTCAGGTCGCGCACCGAGGCCAGCGCGCCGGAGACGCTCAGGTCGCGGCCGGCGCTGGCGTTCAAGGCCCCGGCTGCCTGCACCTGGGCGCCTTGCTTGATGGTCAGGTCGCGTCCGCCCGACACGGACAGGTCGCCGCTGGCCGGCACGGACAGGCTGCGTCCGCCGGGCGCGGGCGGCGTGCCCTGGGCACTCGTGCCCAGCGCGGCAATGGTGCCGCCCAGCCTCGCATCGCCCGTGGCCGCCAGCGCCAATGCGCCGCCGGCCGCCAGCGTGCCGTCCGAGTCGATATCGCCGCCGGCTTTGGCGTCCAGCTTGCCCGAGGACTGCAAGCGCCCGCTCGCGGCCACCCTCAGGTCGCCGCCGGCTTGCGTGGTCAGATCGCCGCTCAGCGCGGTGACGGTGCCGTCCACGCTCATGTGCCGCTGCGCCGACAGGCTGGCCGGCGAGCTGGCCGTGACCGTGCCCGTCACGAAAATGTCGCGGCCGGCCTCTGCACGCAGCGTGCCGCCGCCCGTGGCCGCCGTCTCGGCGGTGCCGGCCGTGCCGGCGATGCGCAGGTCCTGGCCGGCGAAGAGGAGCAGCTTGCCGCTGCCTTGCGCCAGGCCGTTCTTGCCGACCGACAGATCAGTGCCGGCCTTGATGTTCAAGAGGCCATTGGCGACCGTCTTGCCGTTCACCACGGTGTTGGCATTGGACGACAGGCGGATATCCTGCTCGCCCGAGATCGTGCCGTCGGCCTGCAGCTTGCCGCCGGCCTGGGCTTGCAACAGGCCGCTCGCCTGCAATGCGCCGTTGGCACCCAGCAGCAGGTCGCCGCCGCTGGTGGCGGTGAGTGTGCCGTTGCGCGACAGCACGGTGCCGTCCACGCGCAACTCGCCCGTCGTGCGCAGT
>NZ_JAGTJY010000362.1:0-1516 GCF_018195695.1 Achromobacter sp. Marseille-Q0513
GGCCTGGGCCAGGGCGGCGGCGCTGACGGTCAGCGCGGCCAACGCGGTCAGCGGTTGGAAGAGCCTGATTCTCTGCATGGTGTTCATGGCATTTCCTGGCTCGGCGGGGATGGGGACCATCAGCGGTAATAGTAGTGCGGATAGGCCGGATAGTAGTAATAGCCCGGATGGTAGTACGCCGGCCGCGCCGGCACCACGACGCATCCTGACAACATGCTGGCAAGCACCAGCGACAGCAATAGGGTCCTTTTCATTTTGCGGCTCCTGGCGAGCGCCCGGCGCAGTCGACGCCTTTTTTGCACTCGCAGGAGTTAGGCTGGCGCGCGCGGCCGGCGTTCAGCGCTGTAATCGTTCCGAAACAGCTTTCGCGTGACCGATGTTTGCGGGCTGGTGACGGGCGGTGTCGGGCGTTGCCGGGTGTGCGCGGAAGGCGTTATTTGTGACCTTGTGTCGATTCCAGGGCAGTTGATTCGTCGTGTCAGAGGGCCCGTCGGGCCCGCCAACCGGAGAACAGCATGCGCAAGCTCGTCGTGTCGACCTTCATCAGCCTGGACGGCGTCGTCCAGGCTCCCGGCGGACCGCAGGAAGACACCAGCGGCGGCTTCCCCTATGGAGGCTGGATGGTGCCGTATGCCGACGAGATCATCGGCAGCCATGTGCGGAACCTGATGGCGGCTCCGTTCGAGCTGCTGCTGGGCCGCCGGACCTACGACATCTTCGCGGGCCACTGGCCGCATATACCGGCCGATTCCCCCACCCGCCATCTGGCCGACCGCCTGAACGGCGCGACCAAGCATGTGGCCACGCACCGGCCCGAGGCGCTGCCCTGGCGCGGCAGCCAGGCGCTGCGGGGCGATCTGGTCGACGCGGTGCGCGCGCTGCAGCGCCAGGGCGGCCCCGACCTGCTGACCTTCGGCAGCGGCGACATGGTGCGCCAGCTGCTGGCGGCGGGCCTGGTGGACGATCTGTGGCTGCTGGTCTATCCGGTCATGTTCGGACGCGGCCGGCGCATGTTCGGCGACGACGCGCAGCCGTCGGCGTTCAGGCTGGCGCACGCGGCCAGCACGCCGGGCGGCGTGGTGCTGACGCGCTATTTGCGCGAGGGGCAGCCGCCGCGCACGGGGTCGTTCGATACCGGCGCCTGACGATGCGCCGGCAGCGGTCCTGATGCGAGCAAATATTCAGCTATGAGTCAGGATCGTCGCCCGCATCCGCGGCTATTTCTTCTTGCGGCGGGCGGGCGCGCTGTCGGCGTAGTCGCGGCCGATGGCTTCCAGCCCGGCGATCGCGAAGCGGCTCAGGTGGTCCACCAGCGTCTCGGCGGGCATTCGCAGCATCGCCTGCACCGGCCCGGGAACGCCGCGCCGGCCGATCTGCAGCAGCAGGCAGGGCGCGATGACGCTGAGCAGGCAGCGTTGCAGCGCGGGATCGTCCTGGGGAATGCCGCTGATATCGCTGGCGATGGCCATGACCACCGCGATCTTCTGCGGGATCTCGGACTCGAACAGCACCTGGA
>NZ_JAGTJY010000363.1:0-1477 GCF_018195695.1 Achromobacter sp. Marseille-Q0513
ACCGGATGCTGCGCGGCGTGCGTTCGAACAGCTGGACGTCCAACTCGCGTTCCAGGTCGCGGATCTGCTGGCTGAGCGGCGGTTGCTGGATGCCCAGGCGCTGCGCCGCGCGCGTCATATGCTCTTCTTCGGCCACCGCCACGAAGTAACGCAGGTGCCTGAGTTCCATGGAAATTTAGGATATAAAAAATATTGTCATAAGGTATTTTTTATATATTTTACATATGCTCGTTGCGCCCGTAGGATGAAGGCCTGACTTCAGACTTTCATCGCAAGGCATTTCCATGAGCATCGATTTTCACACCGAACAGAACCGCTATACCTATGCGGGCCGTGTCGCCGACGAGGGCTGGGCGCGCGCCGTCTTGACCGTCGTGGATCCGCGCGGCAAGCGCGTGGCGGATATCGGCTGCGGCGGCGGCATCTATTCCCGCGCCTGGGCCGGACTGGGCGCGGCCAGCGTCATTGGCGTGGATGTCTCGGCGCAGATGGTGGCGGCGGCGCGCGAAAAATCGGCCGGCATGTCGGGGCTGGCGTTCCAGCAGGGCACGGCCGACGCCTCCGGACTGGCGGATGCCAGCGCCGACCTGGTGTTCGAGCGCGCGCTGATCCACCATCTGCCGGACTACGACGCCTGCTTCGCCGAGGCGTTCCGGGTGCTGGCGCCCGGCGGCCTGCTGCTGGTGCAGGACCGGCGCCCCGACGACGTGGCGCTGCCCGGCAGCGCCGAGCATCTGAGAGGCTATTTCTTCGAGCGCTTTCCGCGACTGCTGGCGGTGGAAACGGGCCGCCGCCCGACGGATGAGCGGGTGCGCGCGTCGTTGGCGCGCGGCGGCTTTCAGGACATCGCCTCGCAGCCGCTCTGGGAAGTGCGCAAGACCCACGACGACGTTGCCGCGCTGGAGGCCGACCTGCTGGGCCGCACCGGTAGGTCGATCCTGCACGAGCTGGACGACGCGGAATTGCGCGAGCTGACGGCGTTCATCGGCGAGCGTGTCGGCGCCGTGCGCCCGATCGTGGAAAAAGACCGCTGGACGCTGTGGGCGGCGCGCAAGCCACGGGCCTGATGCCGGGGCGCGCTCAAGCCGCCTGCGCCTCGCGCGCGATCAGCTCGCGCTTGCGCTCGATGCCCCAGCGGTAGCCGGCCAGCGAGCCGTCGGTGCGGACCACGCGATGGCAGGGAATCGCCAGCGCGATGTTGTTGGTGGCGCAGGCGCGCGCCACGGCGCGCACCGCCGCCGGCGAGCCGATGCGTTCGGCGACCTGCGCATAGGTGGCGGTGGCGCCGACCGGAATCTCGCGCAGCGCTTCCCACACGCGGCGCTGGAAGGCGGTGCCGCGCACGTCCAGCGGCAGGTTCAGGCCCAGCGACGGGTCTTCGACGAAGCCCACCACCTCGGCCACCCAGCGCTCGAACTCGGCGTCGGCGCCGATCAGGCGGGCCTTGCTGAAGCGTTCCTGCAGGCCGCGCACCAGG
>NZ_JAGTJY010000364.1:0-1464 GCF_018195695.1 Achromobacter sp. Marseille-Q0513
ATGTGAACGTCACCCATATCACCAATGTGTATACGCACAATGTGGTGGTCAACAATATCGACAACCGCCGCATCAGCTACAACGGCGGTCCGAACGGCATCCGGCGCATGGCCGACCCGCGCGAGGCAGCCGCGCGCAACGAAGCCCACATCCCGCCCACCGCCGCGCAGCGCAGCTTCGCGCGCTCGGCGCCAGGCGCGGGACCGCGTCCCGGCGGCGCGCCGAATGCCGGCCCGGGGCAGCGCCCCATGGGCGGGCCGAATCCAGGCGGGCCGAACCCCGGCGCGCCAAACGCGGGCCGGCCCACTCCGGGCGGCCTGAACGCCGCCGGCTTCAACCAGGGTCCCGCCGCCCCTGCGCAGCGCCCCGGCGGCAATGGCCAACCAGGCTTGCACAACAACGACCGCCCCGCGCAGGGACCGACGGCCGCGCCCAATCCCCGGCCGCAGTTCCAGGCGCCGGCGGCCGCCCCGCAAGCCCAGGGCGCGCCCGGGGCATCGCCGCGCATGCAGCGGCCCGACCACGGCCCCGACAATCTGGCGCAGCCCATGCGGCATGACCGTCCGCAGCCCGCGCGCGTGGAAGCGCCTCGTCCGCAACCGGCGGCCAGCGCGCCGCATCCGTCCAGGCCGCCCGAACAACGGCGCGGCGATGAACGCGGCGGCGGCGGCGGCGGGGAAAGAGGCGGCGGCGAGCGGCGCGGCAGGGAGTGAGTTCCGTCCTGCATCGCGGCCAGGCGCTGGACCCTGGCCGCGCGCGACGCTACAGTGAATCCGGCGCGCCGCGCGTGGCGCGCCTCATCCTTACATCCCGCTTCCGGAGTTCGCCATGAATCGCCTCGTCTCCCGCCTGCTGCTTTGCGGCCTGCTCGCCAGCCCCGCCGTCCACGCCGCGCTGCCCGCCGGCGCGCCGGCGCCGGACTTCAGCACGCAGGCCTCGCTGGGCGGACAGGTCTATGCCTTCAAGCTGAACGAGGCGCTCAAGCAAGGCCCGGTGGTGCTGTATTTCTTCCCCGCCGCCTTCACGCAGGGCTGCACGATCGAGGCGCACAACTTCGCCGAGGCGACCGATGAATACAAGGCGCTGGGCGCGACGGTGATCGGCGTGTCCACCGACAACATCGACACGCTGAACAAGTTCTCGGTCAGCGAGTGCCGAGGCAAGTTCGCGGTGGCCGCCGATGGCGACGGCAAGATCATGAAGTCCTACGACGCGGTGCACGACCGCCGGCCCGAGATGGCCCAGCGCGTGTCCTACGTGATTTCACCGGCGGGCAAGGTGCTGTATTCGTACACCGACATGAGCCCCGAACACCACGTCGCCAACACGCTGCGCGCGTTGCGCGACTGGAAGGCCGGCAAGCTCTGATCGGACCTGGCCGCCGCAAGGCAAGCGGCGGCGTTCGGCCAGGCTAGTGTGCTGTCCCGTAGGTACGTCCGCATGACGAAATTCATCCATAGACGT
>NZ_JAGTJY010000365.1:0-1403 GCF_018195695.1 Achromobacter sp. Marseille-Q0513
ATCCCACCCGCCCGAGCGGATGGAAATGCGCGCCCACCGCATCGGCCGCCGCGCGCGTGGTTCCGTGAACTGGCGCCGGGCCAGGACGAGGGCGCGGGCGGGACGTGACGCTCGCGGACCCGTCGGCAGCGGCGCGGTCGCCGGCTGTCGCGGCCCGGAGCGGGCCAGGCGCGGCAAGGTCCGCGCCGCCCGCAATGTCCGTCAGCGGATGACGATCTGGCCTTCTTCCAGCGCGGCCTTGCCGCCAACCTGGTCTTCCAGGAATTCCTGCATCTTGTTGCCGATCTGGATCTTCACGCCGCTGCAATAGCGCCGGCTGGCCGTGATGCTGGCCGTGTGGATCGGCTGCAGGTCGCGCACCAGCTGGGCCTCTTCCTCTTCCAGCGTGACCAGGTCGCGGCCCAGCTTGGCGTGGGTGTTGCGCGCGCGGTCGACCACGTCGCCGGTGGCGCGCTCGGGGTGCGAGTGCAGGAACAGCAGCAGCTGTTCGAGCTTGGCCTTTTCCTCGTTCATCTTCACGCGCTTGCGCGTCAGCGCCGATCGCTTGATGTCGGCGTGCGGGTCCAGGCCCGCCTGCACCAGCGTGGGCACGCCGGCGGGCGAACCGATGGTGCCGGCGCGCACCGCCTGCAGGGCGCGGATCTGGCCGCCCATGATGGCGGTCTGCTGCGCGTTGGCCGCGCCCACGTTGACCGCGCCGCCGGCGGCGATGCTGCACTGGCGGATCTCGCGCTCGACTTCCACGTTCTGGCCGGCGCTGATGATGGCGTTCTCGATGAAGCGGGCCTTCAGCTCGCCGCCGCAGACGATGTGCGCGGTGCGGGCCGGGCCGGACGCGTCCTGCACCGCCTCGGCCATGCCGATGATGCCGCCCTTGACCGTGACGTTGCCGCCGGCCTCGACCAGCGCCGCTTCCATGGTGCCGTTGACGACCACGTCGCCGGTCACGCGCACTTCCATGGTGGCGCTGATGTCGCCCCGGACCTGCAGCGAGCCTTCGAAATTGATGTTGCCGGTGGTCAGGTCCACGGCGTCCACCTCGACGACCGGGTTGACCTGCACGCCCTGGTTGATCAGCTTGGGGCTGCCGGCGATCGCCGCGCGCAGCAGCAGGGGATCTTCCGGATCGATCTCGACGCCGGACATGTCGCTGGAGAATTGCGTGTCGGCCATCTCGTCGGGCAGCACGGGCTGGCCCAGCACGTCGCGGCCGTCGATGCCGGGCAGCGGCGGGATGCGGCGCATGAGCGGCGTGCCCGGCGTGACCAGCAGCAGGCTGCCCAGGTCACGGTAGTCCACCTGGGCCAGTTCGTCGATTTCCTGGGCGCGCGGCTTGAGCCGGTCCAGCAGGCTTTCGAAGCGGGTGGGGGTGCCGCGCGCCCAGGAAATCGACGAACTGGCCC
>NZ_JAGTJY010000366.1:0-1397 GCF_018195695.1 Achromobacter sp. Marseille-Q0513
ACCAGGTGAACCGCGCGGTGTCGCAGATGGACGAGGTGACGCAGCAGAACGCGGCACTGGTGGAACAGGCCGCGGCGGCCGCGGGCTCGCTGCAGGAACAGTCGCAGCGCCTGGCCGAGGCGGTGGCGGTATTCAAGATCAACGCCGGCGAGGTCATCGAGGTGCCGGCCCAGCAGCTGGCGCAGCAGCGCAGCGCGCCGCGCGTCTCTGCTGCGGCGCCCGTGGCGCCGAAGGAAGCCAGGGAGCCGGCGATCGAACCGCCGCCGACGCCGGCGGAACCGCCCAAGCCGGCGCCGCGCGTGACGCAGACCGCCCGGGTCAAGCCTGCAGCCGATGGCGCGTCGACCGTGCGGCCGTTGCGCCGTCCGGCCGCCCGCAAGGCCGAGGCGACCGACGTGACCCCGGTGGCGCCCGCCGCGCCGCCCGCCAGCCGCCGCGCGCCGCCGGCGGACGATGATTGGGAGTCTTTCTGACGAGCGTCTCGCGTCCTGGCATTGAATAAGCAGTAGAACAAATCCCTTTCACGCGCTGGCGGCCATAGGGGGCCGCCAGCGCGATTACTGGAATCAAAGAAATGCTTAGCAATCTGAAAGTGCGCACCGGCTTGATGCTGGCCCAGCTGGCCGTCGCCGCCGCCGCGCTGGTGGCGATCGTGCTGGGTTGGAGCAGCATGCAGTCGAGCGCCGAGGCCATCAATGATCTGGACCGGCTGAGCGTCCAGCAGAGCAGCCTCATCAAGGACGTGTACACGCAGATGCTGCGCGCGACCATCCGCGCCGACATCGCCGCCGCGCAGCGCGCCAGTGGCGACGCGGCGGGCGCCGCCGACAACTCCCGCATCGTGCAGGAACTGATGGCGGACGCGAAGAAGAAGATCGACGCGTTCAAGAACATTCCCAAGCTGACCGATCTGGCCAAGAAGTCGGAAGGCGAACTGATCTCGACCTTCGGCAATTTCGCCGAATCGCTGGAAGCGATGATGGCGGCGCTGAACAAGGGCGACGCGGCCGAGTACCTGAAGCTGAAGAACACCAAGACGGCCGCGGCCAGTGGCGCGTTTTCCAAGAGCCTGAACGAGTTCAGCAAGAACATCACCGAATACAGCAACGATCTGGTCGCCTCGGCGCAAAGCCGCACCGCGACCATGGGCGTGGTCTACGCGGCGCTGGCGCTGCTGCTGCTCGCCGTGTCCCTGGGCGCGTTCCTGTTCATGAACCGCGTCATCCTGCGGCCGCTGCGCTCGGTCGGCGAAAGTTTCGACAAGATCGCCGCCGGCGACCTGACCACCCGCGTGGAGATCAGCTCCACCAACGAAATCGGGCAACTGTTCGCGGCGGTCAAACGCATGCAGGAGAGCCTGACGCGCACGGTGTCGGCGGTGCGTCGCGGCGTGGACG
>NZ_JAGTJY010000367.1:0-1393 GCF_018195695.1 Achromobacter sp. Marseille-Q0513
CCGGCGTGGCGCTGTCGCAGCTGGGCAATGTGGGCCCGGACCTGGGGCGGGGCTACATCGTCGATTCGTTCATGGTGGTGGTGCTGGGCGGCGTGGGACAGCTGGCCGGCACCGTCATCGCCGCGCTGGGCCTGGGCGGCGTCAACAAATTCCTGGAACCCTATGCGGGAGCGGTCATGGCCAAGATCACCATCCTGGCGCTTATCGTGCTGTTTGTGCAGAAGCGGCCGCAAGGCCTGTTCGCCCCGCGCGGCCGGAGCGTCGAATGAAACCCGCCGCGCAGGACCTGGGCCTGGCGTTGCGCCGGCCGCTGTACTCCCCCCGCGCCTGGGCGGCGCTGGCCATCGCCGCCGCGCTGCTGGCGCTGCTGCCGCTGCTGAACCTGGCGTACGCGCCGGGCCATCCGCTGCATGTCTCGTCCTATGCCGTCGCGCTGCTGGGCAAGTTCATGTGCTACGCGCTGGCCGCGCTGGCGCTGGACCTGGTCTGGGGCTACGCCGGCATCCTGTCGCTGGGCCATGGCCTGTTCTTCGCGCTGGGCGGCTATGCCCATGGCATGTACCTGATGCGCGCCATCGGCCGCGACGGCGCCTACCAGAGCGAACTGCCGGACTTCATGGTGTTCCTGGACTGGAAGAGCTACCCCTGGTACTGGTCGTACACCGAGCACTTCTGGTACGCCATGCTGCTGGTCGTGCTGGTGCCCGGCGCGCTGGCCTTCCTGTTCGGCTACTTCGCCTTCCGCTCGCGCATCAAGGGCGTGTACTTCTCCATCATCACGCAGGCGCTGACCTTCGCGGCCATGCTGCTGTTCTTCCGCAACGACACCGGCTTCGGCGGCAACAACGGCTTCACCGACTTCAAGCGCATTCTGGGCCATGACATCACGGCGCCGGGCACGCGCGCCGCGCTGTACTGGAGCACGCTGGTGGCGCTGGCCGGCGCGCTGGTGCTGGCGCGCGCCGTCACGCAGTCCAAGCTGGGTCGGGTGCTGACCGCCGTGCGCGACAGCGAAAGCCGGCTGCGCTTCATCGGCTACGAGCCGCTGGGATTCAAGCTCTTCGTCTGGACGCTGTCGGCCGTGCTCTGCGGCATCGCCGGCGCGCTGTACGTGCCGCAGGTCGGCATCATCAATCCCGGCGAGATGTCCACCGAGAACTCAATCGAAATGGTGATCTGGGTGGCCACCGGCGGACGCGGCACGCTGATCGGCCCCATCATCGGCGCCGGCGCGGTCAACGGCCTGAAGACCTGGTTCACCAGCGTGCTGCCGGAATTCTGGCTCTACGCGCTGGGGCTGATCTTCGTGCTGGTCACGCTGTTCCTGCCGACCGGCATCGTCGGCCTGGCCCGCCGCATCGCCGCCCGCATCACTGCCCGTACTACTGCCCAC
>NZ_JAGTJY010000368.1:0-1288 GCF_018195695.1 Achromobacter sp. Marseille-Q0513
ATGTATGACGGGTCGTAGCGAATGTATTGACCCATCAGAACCTGCTCAGGTTAAGTGGCTAATGCAAACGCCTCAGCCGGAGTCTTCATGTCGAGCGCCTGGTGCGGGCGTCGGTGATTGTAAAAACGTATCCAGTCGCCTACAACGCGGCTGGCGTGCTGGATATTTTCGAAGCGATGCCGATGCGCGCATTGTTCTTTGAACGTACGGATGACACGCTCAACCATGCCGTTTTGCTGCGGGCAGTGCGGCGTGATGAACTCCTGGCGCAGCCCGTAGCCTCGCACCAGCGCGGTGTAGCTGCGAGACGTGAAGACCAGCCCGTTGTCCGATCGCAGCAGGAACGGCGCAGGCACGCGACCCAGTGTTCCGAAACGGGCGATCAGGGCGTGTTCCAAGGCGCTGCCAGCGGTGCAGGCCTTGCCGCTGCGCGACAGATGCCAGCCGAGCAACTCGCGGGTATGACAGTCGATCACCAGCGCCAGCGTCGCCCAGCCATCCCGGCCCGCCCAGACGCGGCATAGGTCCGTTGACCAACGCTCGTTGGGCTTGCTAGCCACCGATGGCAGCGCCTGGATTCGTGGCCTGAAGCCAATCGGCCGCTTGCGGACCTGCCAGCCCATCAGTTGGAACACGCGCTGCACGGTGTTCTTGTTGAACCCCAACAGATGCGCAACCGTCCGGTAGCCAAATGACGGCGACTCTTCAATCATCGCCTTGATCGGGGTGACGAACTTCGGATCGACCTTTGGCGGCGATTTCACCGGTTTGTAGTAAACCGAACGGCGCGGCACGCCAAACCAGCGGCACAGCTTGGCAATCGAGACGGTGATACCCTCGGCTTGCAGTCCCTGGCGGATCATCTCGATCACTTCTCGTCCTCGCCCAGCAGGGACTGCAATTTTTTTCTCGCGCGCAGCTCCAGCATCGCCTCGCCATACGCCTCTTGAAGGTCCTTGAGCTGACGCTCGTACTGCTCGCGCACGTCCTGCGGATTGGCACGCAAGGCATTCTCCATGCCCCGCTTGCCATCGTCGACCCACTGTTCGACCTCCGAGGGCGACAGGTCGTATTGGCGGCTCGCCTCGGCAACGGTGCTCTTGCCTCGGATGATGTCCAGTACCAGCGCACTCTTGCGCTTGGCCGTCCAGCGTTTGATGTCGTCTTCCATTTTCATGCTCATCTTCAATTACATTGATTATGACGTGAGCAGGTTTTCACTGGGTCAATACACCGTCCTATGTGCTGAACCTGGTGCATCCGGGCGACTCGGTCAGCGAGACGGCGG
>NZ_JAGTJY010000369.1:0-1250 GCF_018195695.1 Achromobacter sp. Marseille-Q0513
GGAGTCGGTCTGCCTGCGCGTGCCGATACTCAGGCCGCCCATCGCGCCCAGGCCGGACTTCTTGACCCTCTTGTAGTCATAGTCCTGCGACGTGTTCTCGCCAGACAGAATGTTCACGTCTCGGCCAGCGGAAAGGACCAGGTCCTTCTGTGCGCCCACGTTCGAGCCTGTGACATTGGCGTCGCGTCCGGCCATCACGACCGTCGAGTCGCCCGTGAAGGTCGAGGCCTGCGCCCGCGTCTGGTCGGATGCGCTGATGGTGTGCGTGGTCGTGGACGACAGGAACCCGCGCCGCTTCTCGTAAGTCTCCAGATACGAGTACTGCCCTCGCTCGCCGGCCGTCACATTCACGTCGCGTCCGGAGCCCACCACCAGCTGCTTGCCGGCGGTGACATCCGCTGCGCGCGCGTTGACGTCCTGGCCGGCAACCAGCGTCAGGTTGCCGCCCGCCGCGACCAGGGCGCCGATCTCCTCGCTGCTGCGCAGTTCGTAACGGTTGCGAGGGTTGCGCACGATGCGCTCGCCGTGGCTCTGGGTCAGCGTGCCGAAATCGATGTCGCGCCCGGCTTGCAGGCGCGCATCGTCCCGGGCGGCCACCTGCGCGGCGGTCAGCATCAGGTCGCGGCCGGCCTGCATGGAGAGGCTGCCGGCATCCACGCGCGCCACGCCGGTCAGGTGCGAGCCCCAGGTGTTGCCGTTGTTCTCCGACGCCGAGGTCGACGTCAGCGCGATGTCTCGCCCGGCGCTCAGGGCCACCTTGTCGCCCTTGATGAGCGACACCAGGTTGGTCAGGTCCTCGCGCGCGGCCAGGTTGACACTGCCGCCCTGGATGATGCCGCCGGCCTGGTTGACGATGTTGCCGGCGGTGATGACCGTGGCCTCGCGTGCGCCGATGGTGCCGCTGTTAGTGGCATTGCCGTCGACGGCGAGATGGACGCTGCGGCCAGCCAGCAGCGTGCCGTCGCCCTTCAGGTCGCCTTCGCGCACCAACAGATAGACCTGCGGCACCAGCACGGTTTCGGTGGTGCCGTCGGGCAGGGTCACGCTCTGTTCGACCAACCAGACAAGATCGCTGGTCAGCTGGCGCTGCTGCGCCTCGGTCAGCGCAACGCCAAGCTTGATGCCCTTGTCCTGCGCGAACTTGGCGCCAGCCGCGAGCAGGGCCTTGTACTGCGTGTCGTTGTCGCTGTATTGCTCCAGGAAGCGCTGGCCGGTGGCGGCCAGGACCTGGTCGGACACGGCCTTCTGTT
>NZ_JAGTJY010000036.1:0-29285 GCF_018195695.1 Achromobacter sp. Marseille-Q0513
GTGCCGGCGCGCGATCGAGCCGCGCTACAACACCTGGACGCTGCCGGCGGGCTTCATGGAACTGGGCGAAAGCACCGCGCAGGGCGCGGCGCGCGAAACGCTGGAGGAATCCGGCGCCCGCATCGAACTGGGCGAGATCTACACCATCATCGACGTGCCGCAGATCGAGCAGGTGCATGTGTTCTACCTGGCGCACGCGCAGGGCCCCGAGCTGGATCCCGGCCCCGAGAGCCTGGAAGCGCGCTACTACGACGAGGCCGAGATCCCCTGGGACGACCTGGCCTTCCGCACGGTGTCCAGCACCCTGCGCCGCTACTTCGAAGACCGCAAGCACGGCACCTTCGGACCGCATCACTACACCCTAGAATCGCACCGTTGAAGCTGCCCTGGCTCGCCGCAGACACGCCGTTTCCGCCCGCGGAGTTCGCGCTGACGGAGCCGGACGGCCTGCTCGCGGCCGGCGCCGACCTGTCGGTGCAGCGCCTGACCCAGGCCTATTCCAGCGGCATCTTCCCCTGGTACTCGGAAGGCGAACCCGTGCTGTGGTGGAGTCCGGATCCGCGCATGGTGCTGGAGTGCGCCCATTTCTCGCCCTCGCACTCGCTGCGCAAGCTGCTGCGCCAGATCGCGCGCGACGAGCACGCGGCCGCGCCGCGCGTTCAGGTGCGCGTGGACACGGCCTTCGCCGAGGTCATGCGCCAATGCGCGGCGCCGCGCGACGGCCAGCCGGGCACCTGGATCACCGCCGCCATGCAGGAAGCCTATCTGGCCTGGCATCAGTCGGGACGCGTCCACAGCATCGAAACCTGGATCGACGGCGAACTGGCCGGCGGCCTGTACGGGATCAGCCTGGGACGCATGTTCTACGGCGAATCCATGTTCACCCGCAGCACCGACGCCTCCAAGATCGCCCTGGCCTACCTGGTGCGGCACCTGACGGCGCAAGGCGTGGCGCTGATCGACTGCCAGCAGCAGACCCGCCACCTGGCCAGCCTGGGCGCCCGCCCGATCACGCGTTCGAAGTTCCTGCAACACGTGCGCGCCGCCACCGCGCAGCCGTCGCTGGCCTGGACGCCCGGCTGGCTGGACAGCGCCGGCATGCTGCATCCGCTCGCCCGCAAGGACGAGCCGGAATCCCCCGCTTAAGCGTTAATATGTAGCCGTCCCACGCGGGCCCGCCCCCGCATCCCGGGCATCCCATGAGCCAGCTAAAAGAACTACCCTTCTCCACGCTGCAGTTCTACGCGACCGCTCCCTACCCTTGCAGCTATCTGCCGGGTCGCCAGGCCCGGTCGCAAGTGGCTGCGCCCGGCCACCTGATCAACGCCGGCACGTATTCCCAGCTCGTCGAGCAGGGATTTCGCCGCAGCGGCCTGTTCACCTACCGCCCCCATTGCGACAACTGTCAGGCCTGTGTGCCGGTGCGCGTGGATGCCGCCGGCTTCGCGCCCAACCGCAGCCAGCGCCGCGCCTGGCGCGACCATCAGCCGCTGCAGTCCTTCGTGGCCGAGCTGGCCTGGTCGCCCGAGCACTACCGCCTGTACACGCGTTACCAGCAAGGCCGCCACCCCGGCGGCGGCATGGACGAGGACAGCCGCACCCAGTATGCGCAGTTCCTGCTCACCAGCCGCGTCAACACGCGGCTGGTGGAGTTCCGCGATCCGGCGGGCGCGCTGGTGATGGTGTCCATCATCGACGTGCTGGACGACGGCCTGTCCTCGGTCTACACCTTCTACGATCCGGAGGTGCCCGGCAGCCTCGGCACCTACAGCATCCTCTGGCAGATCGAGCAGTGCCGCACGCTCAGCCTGCCCTGGCTGTACCTGGGCTACTGGATCGCCGAAAGCCGCAAGATGTCCTACAAGGCCAGCTTCCACCCGGCGCAGTTCCTGGTGGACGGGCAATGGCGGGACGGCCCGCCGGCGCCGACGGCCTGAGCGGCGGCGGCGGACGGGCCGCCCCAAGACAAATTACAATCCCGCCTCATGTCTATCCTCTTCCACGCCTATCCCCTGGCCCGCCCGGCGCTGTTCGCCATGGACGCGGAAACCGCCCACGAAGTCACCCTGTCCGGGCTGCAACGCGCCTATGAATGCGGCGCCACGCGCAAGCTGCTGCACGCGCAGCCGCAGGCGCCGACCACGCTGATGGGCATGCGGCTGGCCAATCCCATCGGCCTGGCCGCGGGGCTGGACAAGAACGGCGCCTACATCGACGCGCTCGGCAACCTGGGATTCGGCTTCATCGAGGTTGGCACCGTGACCCCGCGCGCGCAGCCCGGCAATCCCAAGCCGCGCATGTTCCGGCTGCCGCGCGCCAATGCGCTGATCAACCGGCTGGGCTTCAACAACCAGGGCCTGGACGCCTTCCTCGCCAACGTGCAGCGCAGCCAGTGGCGCAAGCAGGGCGGCATCCTGGGCCTGAACATCGGCAAGAACGCCGACACGCCCATCGAGCGCGCCGCCGACGATTACCTGATCGGCCTGGCGGGCGTGTATCCGCACGCCGACTACGTGACGGTCAATATTTCCTCGCCCAATACCAAGAACCTGCGCGCGCTGCAGGGCGGTGACGAACTGTCGGCGCTGCTGGCCCAGCTGGCCGACAAGCGCAAGGCGCTCGAGGACCAACACCAGCGCCGCGTGCCGATGGCCGTGAAGATCGCGCCGGACCTGACCCAGGAACAGATCGACGCCATCGCCGACACGCTGCCGCGCCACGGCATCGACGGCGTCATCGCCACCAACACCACGCTGTCGCGCGACGCGGTCGCGGGCATGGCCCACGCCGAGGAAGCGGGCGGCCTGTCGGGCGCGCCCGTGCACGAGCTGTCGCTCGCGGTGATCCGGCGCCTGAAGGAACAGCTGGGAAGCCGCATGGCCATCATCGGCGTGGGCGGCGTGCTGTCCGGCAAAGCGGCCCAGGAAAAGATGCAGGCCGGCGCCGACGCGGTGCAGCTCTACACCGGCCTGATCTATCGCGGCCCGGCGCTGGTGGGCGAATGCGTCAAGGCGGTCGCCGGCGCGCGCTGAGCAACCCGCAATCCTGGCCCGCCCGGGCCGGGGCCTGCCCGCTCTGGACCGAGCGCACACAAATCGCAGGCAAAAAAAGGGGCCACCCGATGGGTGGCCCTAATTCCAGCTCTGCTCTGTCACTCAACAGTACTACATTACTGCGGTTTGCGCACCATGCGCGCGCCTGAAAAAACTCAGGCGCTGCGACGGCTGCGGCTGGCAACCTTGGTGGCGGCATCGGCGGCATCCGAGGCAGCCTTGAAGGTCGCGTTGGCGGCGGCATTCAGGTTCGACTCGGCGACTTCGGCGGCCTGCTTGGCGGCCTTGGTCAGCGAATCGTAGGCGCTGGTCGCGGTGGCCAGCGAGGACTTGATCAGGGCGACGGCGCTTTCCGAGCCGGTCGGGGCATTCTTCGAGAAGTGCTCGACGGCTTCGCTCAGCTGCTGCTGGCCTTCGGCGATCTGCTCTTCGGTCAGCTTGACCAGCTTGCCTTGCACGCCGGCGACGATGTCGTACACGTGCTTGCTGTAAGCCAGGGCCTTTTCGGCGCCCGGTTGCAGCAGGCCGGTGGCGAACGCGGCGGCTTCCTGCGGATCCTTGACTTCAGCGGCTTGCTGCGACTTCTGGGCGACTTCGTCCAGGGTGGCCTTGACGACCTTCAGGTTCAGCTCGACCAGCTTTTCGAAGCCGGAGAAAACGACGGCCTGGGCGGCGACGAAGGTGTTGACGCTGGCCTTCTGGCGGTCCAGGACTTGTTGCGGAATGGCGCTCATAGAATGCTCCTAGGTGTTCAGCCGGAATACCCGGCAAATCAGGATGGTGTCTGCGACGAGATGGAACGTGCGCGGAAACTGGTACTACAAGCTACCGCCGGCGCGTTTGATGCACTGCACAATTGACATTCTAGAGTCCGAAAAAAACTTGTCAAGCAATTTTTGTGCAACGCAACAACCATTTGCACTTTAACAGTGCACGCCCGCGTTCCGATTTGATCCAGCACAAGCTTTTCCCATGACTCGGGAAATACCGGACATGACGGCGTATCAATTCTTTTCTACACTCTTTGCACGCTGATGACATACAGAACCCTACTAAAAGTCAGCGACTTATAAAGAAATACGCAGCAAGTGAAACCCTGCAATGGAGACTCCATGACCCTCATCCCCCGCACGCTTTCGGCCCTGCTCGCGGCCGCTGCCATGGTTACGGCCGGCGCCGCCCAGGCGGAATATCCGGAACGCGCCATCAACATGGTGGTGCCTTTCGCCGCAGGCGGACCGACGGACAACGTGGCGCGCTCGCTCGCCGAAGCCATGCGTCCGACGCTGGGCCAGACTGTCGTGGTCGAAAACAAGGGCGGGGCCGGCGGCACCATCGGCACCACCCAGGTGGCGCGCGCCCAGCCTGACGGCTACTCGGTGCTGCTGATGCACGCGGGCTTCTCGACCGCCCCCTCGCTGTACAAGAACCCCGGCTACGATCCTTACAAGAGCTTCGAACCCATCGGCCTGGTGGTCGATGTGCCGATGACCATCATCGCCCGTTCCGACTTCCCGCCCAACACCATCCAGGAGCTGGCCGAGTACGTCAAAAAGAACAAGGACAAGGTCTCGCTGGCCAACGCCGGCATCGGCGCCGCCAGCCATCTGTGCGGCACCATGCTGGTCGAGGCCCTGGGCGTGCAGCTGCTGACCATCCCCTACAAGGGCACCGCCCCGGCGATGAACGACCTGCTCGGCAAGCAGGTGGACCTGCTCTGCGACCAGACCACCAACACCACCCAGCAGATCAACGCCGGCTCGGTCAAGGCCTACGCCGTCACCAGCCTGCAGCGCGTGCCCACGCTGTCCAAGCTGCCCACCATGGACGAATCCGGCTTCAAGGGATTCGAGGTCGGCATCTGGCACGGCATGTGGGTGCCGAAGGGCACGCCCAAGCCCGTGGTCGACAAGCTCATCAAGAGCCTGCAGGCCGGCCTGGCCGATCCCAAGTTCCAGGACCGCATGAAGCAGCTGGGCGCCACGGTGCTGACCACGGAAGCCAACCCGCAGGCGCTGGACGCCAAGGTCAAGCAGCAGGTGCCGCAGTGGGCCGAGCTGTTCAAGAAGGCGGGCGTCGAGCAGCAATAAGCTGCGTGACCCGCAAAGAGAAAGCCCCCTTTCGCAGGAAAGGGGGCTTTTTTTCAGGCCGCTGATCCGCGCCAGGGCAGGCGCTCTTGAAGGCGCGGCAAACATGCCGCGCGCCTGCTCAGCCGCGCAATGTTTCGGCCTGCAGGCTCAGTCCATTGGCGCCGCCCGAGACCGGTGGCTCGTAGCCCAGCGCCTCGGAAATGCTGGCGGCGGTATCCACCAGCGACTTGATCCATTCATCCTGCAGGCGCTCGGCCGGCGCCGAGATCGACAGCCCCGCCACCAGCTTGCCGGTATCGTCGAAGATGCCGGCGGCGATACAGCGCACGCCCAGCTCCAGTTCCTCGTTGTCGCGCGCGTAGCCGTGGCGCCGCACCAGGGCCAGCTCGCGCTCCAGGCGCTCCAGGTCGGTCAGGCTGTTGCGCGTGTGCCCGGCCAATCCGGTGCGCAGCGCATAGGCGCGGACCTGGCGGGTGTCGCCGGTGGACAGGAACAGCTTGCCGGTGGACGTCAGGTGCAGCGGCGCGCGGCCGCCGATGGCCCGCACCACCTGCATGCCGGAGCGCTCGCTCCAGGCCCGCTCGATGTAGACGATCTCGTCGCCCTGCTGCACCGACAGGTTGATGGTCTGGCCCGTGAGCTTGTGCAGCGAACGCATCGCCGACACCGCCGCCTCGCGCACGTTGAGCCGTCCCTTGACCAGCGACCCCAGTTCCAGCAGGCGCATGCCCAACTGGTACAGGCCGTTGTCCACCCGTTCCACGTAGCGGCCCACCACCAGGTCGTTGAGGATCCGGTGCGCCGTGGACGCGTGCAGCCCGGTCGTGGCCGACAGCTCTTTCAGCGTGACGGGGTCGGGCTGGGCGGCCAGCGCATCGAGCAGCCGCATGGCGCGCTCGATCACTTGTATGGCGATGGGATGGCTTGCGGCGCCGTCGCTATCGGCGTCCAGGGTGTTGCGGGGTGTCGGGAGACGGGACATAGGAGGGAGTTGGAGGCTTCTGGCCGCGCCGCCGAAAGAGACCGGCCTTGCGGCAACGCAGCAAACAGTTCTTTCCCGTATTGTGAAATTTACCAAGGCATTTGGCAATGGGTATTTTGGACTGAATAAAAGGGGTCGCCCCCTTTTTGTTCAGCCATTCGTCAAGCTCAGGCCGCGGCCGGCGGCTCCAGCTTGCCGCCCAGCCGCAAGACTTCGGCCCTGAGGAAAGCCAAGGCTTGCGCGGCGGCTTCGGGTTCGCCCTTCACGCCCAGGTCGATATGCGGCGCGCCGCCAGCCTCGCCCACGCTGGGCAGGCTGAACGCCCGCACGCCCGGCCAGCGCGATTCGACGGTCTGCATCGCCGGGGTGATGCGGGACTCCGGCATGCGGAAAACCAGGAAGGAATGCTCGACATGACTGCGCTGATGCTGCATTGCACGATAGCGCGTGTCCAGCGTCCATTCGAGCATGGGCCAGGCCATGACGGGAAAGCCCGGGACGAACGTGTGGTCGCGGATGAAGAAGCCGGGAATGCGGTTGTAGGGATTCGGCACGATCTCGCAGCCTTGCGGGAACACGCCCATCTGCAGGCGCTGCTGGTTCTCGGGCGTGCTCATGTCGGCCGTGCCCTGCCCCTTGGCCGCCATCTCGGCGGTGCGCAGCGCGATGGCCTCCTCGGCCTCGGGATGCAGCGCCAGCGGCAGGTCCAGCGCGGCCGCCGCGGCCTGGCGGGTATGGTCGTCCGGCGTGCCGCCGATGCCGCCGCAGGACAGCACCACATCGCCGGACGCGAAGCTGCGCCGATAGGCGGCCGTCAGCGCATCGCGATCATCGGGCAGGAATTCGGCCCAGCCCAGCTGCATGCCGCGCGCGGACAGCAGCTCGACGACTTTGGAAAAATGCTTGTCCTGCCGGCGCCCCGACAGGATTTCGTCTCCGACGATGATCAGGCCGATACGGCGGGCGGCGGGTTCTGCGGCCATGTCCAGTTCCAGGTGTGAGGATCGAATGATGTGGGGATCGCGCGCCGCGCTCAGACGTCGATGACGCGCTCTTCGCGCAGGCGTTTGAGCGCCTCGAGCCCGTAGTGCGCGTTGACCAGGGCCGAGAACACCGGCAGGATGATCCAGGCCGGCGGCAGCAGGTTCAGCAGCGAACAGATCAGGCCGATGACCCAGAAACCGCCGTTGTGGCGCTGGATCAGGAGGCGTCGCTCGGCAGGGCTGGCATGCTCGACGATGGCGTCCACCCGCATCATGCGCGAGAACGCGAAGGCCCACCAGAAAATCGGCAGGATCAAGGCCATGGGCGGCACCAGCCACAGCGGCAGCGTCAGCAGCCAGCCGGCGGCGAAGGCGGCCGACACCCACACGGCGTTCCAGACGCTGACCGCGGTGGAATGCTTGCCTTGCACGGCAAGCCCGGCGTATTCACGATGACCCACGTGGCGCAGCACCAGCGGCATCACGAACACGGCGGCGATGGCCAGGCCCAGGATGCCGGAAACCGGCAGCAGGATGGCCGCGGCAACCACCGGGACCAGATAGATCTTCAGCGAGAACAATCCCATCGCCACCAGCCATTCGTCGGTGCGGTTGACGAAGTCCCAGTGCGAGGCCTCCACGCGCAGCCAGTCCGTGAGCGGCGTCCAGAACAGCCAGAGCAGAAGAAAGGCGCCGACCAGGGCGATCAGGAACGGCATCAGCACCGCGAACAGCATGGTCGGATGGCACTGCGACACCAGCGCCCGCTTGAAGGCCAGTCCGACGCCAGCGGCGCTGCGGGAAAAACGGCCGGGCTGAGGCGTGTCAAAGTCTGTGCGCAAGGCGGTCATGAGGCGGGCAAAGGGTGATGGGCATCCCGGGTATGATAGGTCAAACCCGCCTAGCTTCGCTCGTATGCCCCTACTCGTTCCCGGTACCGATCTTGCCGCCCTGCGCACGCGCCTGGGCGCCGCGCCCGACGCCTGGCTCATCGCCTGTTTCTGCGCCGCCTGGTGCGACACCTGCGAGCAGTACAAGCCCAAGTTGCTGGCGCTGGCCGAGACCATGCCCGAGCGCGTGTTCGCCTGGATCGACATCGAAGAGCACGCCGAACTGCTGGGCGACGAGGAAGTCGAGAACTTCCCCACCCTGCTGGTCCAGCTCGGCGGCCGCGTGCTGTTCTACGGTCCGATGCTGCCGCATATCGGCCATCTCGAACGCCTGCTCGCCAGCCTGGACGCAGGCAGCGCCACGGTGACGACGGGCTTGCCCGACCTGCCGGCGCTGTTGACGGTCTGAATTGACGGCCTGAGACTGGCCACATGAAAAAGGCGCCCTGCGGGCGCCTTTTTCATGTGGCCGGCCCGAGCAACCGCGCGGGTCGCAAGCGGAACCGGCAGACGGGCGTAGGAATCTGCCGACGCCCCGCCTCAGGGCTTGCGGCTGCCGCCGAGCAACACGGCGACCTGGCGCTTGGCGCCATTCGACTTGACCGGCGCGTCCTTTTCGGGGGTGGGCGCGGCGGCCGACGGCTCGTAGGGCTTGAGGAAGAAATCGTCCACGGGCTGGCGCGGCGCGGAATACGACGAGCGGCGCTCGGACCCACGCTCAGAACGACCGCGATCGCCACGATCGCCGCGTTCACCACGCTCGCGACCCTCGCGCGGCGAGCTGCGCTCCTCGCCACGGCCGTGGCCGCGGGCGATCAGGTCGGCGGGCACGTCCAGCGTGCCGCGCGGCACTTCGCGCTTGATCAGCTTCTCGATGTCGAGCAGGTAGCGCTCTTCTTCCGCCGTGAACAGCGCGATGGCTTCGCCCGACGCGCCCGCGCGGCCGGTACGACCGATGCGGTGCACGTAGTCTTCGGCGTTGTACGGCAGGTCGTAGTTGATGACGCAAGGCACGCCGGCCACGTCCAGGCCGCGCGCGGCCACGTCGGTGGCCACCAGCACTTCCAGGTCGCCGGCCTTGAAGGCTTCCAGCGCCTTCATGCGATCAGCCTGGGTCTTGTCGCCGTGGATGGATTCGGCCTTCACGCCATCGCGCTCGAGCTGGCGGGCCAGGCGGGCGGTGCCGATCTTGGTGTTGGAGAACACGATGACCTGCTTCAGGCCGCGCGACTTCACCAGGTGCACCACGGCCGCGCGCTTGTTGTCGCCCGACATCTTGTAGGCGATCTGCGTGATGGTGTTGGCGGTGGCGTTGCGAGCGGCGACCTCGATCTCGACCGGCTGGTTCAGGTACGAGCGGCCCAGCTTGCGGATTTCGTTGCTGAAGGTGGCCGAGAACAGCAGGCCCTGGCGCTGCGCGGGCAGCAGGCGGATGATGCGCTCAAGGTCGGGCAGGAAGCCCATGTCCAGCATGCGGTCGGCCTCGTCCAGCACCAGGATGCCAACCTGACCCAGGTTCACGTTCTTCTGCTCCACGTGATCCAGCAGGCGGCCCGGCGTGGCGACCAGGATTTCGCAGCCACGGCGCAGCGCTTCGCGCTGCGGACCGATGTCCACGCCGCCGAACACCACGGCCGAGCGCAGCGGCGTCTGCTTGCTGTAGCGCTTGACGCTCTCGTAGACCTGGTCCGCCAGTTCGCGCGTGGGCGTGAGGATCAGCGCGCGCACCGGGTGCCGCGCCGGCGAGGCGCTGGCGTTGGCCAGCGGCATCAGGCGGTGCAGGATGGGCACGGTGAACGCGGCGGTCTTGCCGGTGCCGGTCTGGGCGGCGCCCATGACGTCGCGCCCCTCCACCACGACCGGAATCGCTTGCGCCTGGATCGGCGTGGGCTTGGTGTAGCCGGTTTCGGCGATGGACTGCAGCAGCAGGGGATGCAGGCCGAAATCGGCAAACGAAGGCGCGGGGGCCTCGGCGGCGGGTGCTACGGATTGAGTGGAGTCAGTCATCAGGGTTAGGCAGATACCGGGACCAGTGAAAAAGAACAAAACGAGAGTGCATGGGCACTGCCGCGCATACGCATCGGGACAACCGGAACACGCGCCACGCTCGCGCGGCCACGCGCGAATTGCCGCGGCGCGCAAGGCGCCGCGAGCGATCCGCATCCTGCCTTGCAGGCCAGGCGGCGCATTCTGGTTTCGATACTTATGAGGGCAGTACCAGGCCCGGATTGCTGTGGATAACTCGAATTTTAGCGCAGCCGGCCCGGCGCACGCGCAAAGCAGGTCGCCGAATGCCCGAAGCGGCCGGAAAACCGACACGGCGGGCGAATCCGATCAAGCAAAAACGTCCATCTGATGGACAGAATCCCGCCAATTCGATGGACACCGCTCCGGCGGGCTCAGCCCGCCAGCCAGCGCAGCCCCCAAAGGACCAGCATGCCGACGATGATGACCAGCACCGCGCTGCGCGTGCGCAGGAACACCAGCACCGCCAGCACGCCCGCCACCAGCTTGTAGTCGAACACCGGCCCCAGCCCTGCCTTCCAGGGCAGCAGGTCGGGCACCACGATGGCCGTCAGGGCGGCCGCCGGCGCATAGCGCAAGGCCCGCCGCACGTTGTCGGACAGCGGAACGTAATCGCCGAACAGCATGAAGCCGGCGCGCGTGATCACGCTGCACACGGTCAACAGCAGGATCGCGGAATAGACGTAGATCTCGGAAGGCCAGAGCGTCATGTGCGCGCCTTGAAGAAACGTTCGGCCCACATGCCGGCGACCACGCCGGTGATCACGGCCGCGGCCAGACCCAGCCGCAGCGGCAGGGTCTGGCCGACCCAGGCGACCAGTCCGGCCGCCAGCATCGACACCAGCATGGGCTTGGAATTGGCCAGCGGCACGGTGATGGCCAGCAGCGCCAGCACCGCGGCGAAATCCAGCGACCAGGTCGCGGGCACCATGGTGCCCAGGTAGATGCCCACGATGGACGAGGTCTGCCACACCAGCCAGCCCGGCGCGACAGTACCGATGAAATACCAGAGCTGCTCGCGGGTGCCGCGCTCGGCCGCGTCGCCGAAACGCGGCATGAACAGCACGAAGCCCATGTCGGTGGTGAAGTAACCCAGCCCCAGGCGCTTGGGCCAGGACAGGTGGCGGAAATAGGGCTGGAGCGCGGCGCCGAAAATGAGGAAGCGCAGGTTGACCACGCAGCCGGCGGCGAAGATCAGCCACAACGGCGCGCCGGTGGCGATCAGCGGCAGCGAGGTCAGCTGCGCCGAACCGGCGTACAGCAGCAGCGTCATGGCCAGGGCCATGGATTCGGTCAGGCCGGACTTGACCATGGCCACCCCGGTGACCAGACCCCAGGTCGCGGTGGCGATCAGGGCCGGCACGATGGCCTGGACGCCGGCGCGGAAGGCGGCGACGCGTTCTTGCCGCACGAGGCGGGGGTCTTCAGTTTGCGCTGAAGGAAGCGCTGGTTCAGAGGACAATGGCTGGCCCCTGGCGATTCGGACAGGACGACATGACTGCTCTAAGGGATGGAAAGCGGCGGCGGCCCGCCTGAAGTCGCGTCCGCGCGGCGGCGGATCCAGGCACGAACGAGGCGTATTGTAACCTCGACGCTTGATACAATGACGGACTTCCGCGAGCGCCGCTTGCGGCCTCCCGTCATTGCACGGGATGCCCGCCGGCCCAAGTCGGAGCTATCGTGCGGCGCCGGCCGCCGCGCGGCGCCAAAAGCGCTTCCGGGCGAAAACGGCGCGCACTAGGATGGGAGCAGACCATGTCGATGGCGGATCGTGACGGTTTCATCTGGTACGACGGCAAGCTGGTGCCGTGGCGTGACGCGACGACGCACGTCCTGACGCACTCCCTGCACTACGGCCTGTCGGTATTCGAGGGCGTGCGCGCCTACGACGGCGAGCTCGGCACGGCCATCTTCCGCCTGCAGGACCACACCCGGCGCCTGTTCAACTCGGCGCACATCTACCAGATCCCCATGCCCTTCGACCCGGACACGGTCAACGAGGCGCAGCGCCAGGTCGTGCGCGAGAACCAGCTCAAGTCCTGCTACCTGCGCCCCCTGGTCTTCTACGGTCCCGAGAAGATGGGCGTGTCGCCCAAGGGCGCCCGCGTGCACGTGGCCATCGCCGCCTGGCCCTGGGGCGCCTACCTGGGCGAGGAAGCGCTGTCCCAGGGCATCCGCGTCAAGGTTTCCTCCTTTGCCCGCCAGCACGTCAACGTGACGATGCCTCGCGCCAAGGTCGCGACCACCTACGCCAACTCGATCCTGGCCAATACCGAAGCCCTGCAGGACGGCTACGACGAGGCCCTGCTGCTGGACACCGACGGCTTCGTGGCCGAGGGTTCGGGCGAAAACCTGTTCCTGGTCAAGGACGGCGTGCTCTGCGAGCCGGAAATCGCCTCGGCCCTGACCGGCATCACCCGCTCCACCATCCACGCGCTGGCCGCCGACCTGGGCCTGCGCGTCGTGACCAAGCGCCTGACCCGGGACGACGTCTACATCGCCGACGAGGCCTTCTTCACCGGCACCGCAGCCGAAGTCACCCCGATCCGCGAGGTCGACAACCGCAAGATCGGCGCCGGCAGCCGCGGCCCGATTACCGAAGCGCTGCAGAAGGCCTACTTCGACGTGGTACATGGCCGCAACCCGAAGTACCATCACTGGCTGAGCAAAATCTGATTCGCGCGGCCTTGTTAATTTCCCGCCAGGCCGCATCATTACCACCCACCCAGCCGTCCTACGGTTCTTTTATTTCAGGAATACCCATGACCGCCGCTTCCCCGGCCGCCGTCTCCAGCGCACAACACGAAGTGATCGAAGTCGGCGCCGAAGACCTGCCCGTCTTCTGTCCCGGCCCCAAGGCTCCGCTGTGGAGCATGCACCCCCGCGTCTTCCTCGACGTGGCCCGTTCGGGCTCGGCCCGCTGCGCCTACTGTGGCGCCGAGTACCGCCTGAAACCGGGCACGGTGCTGCACGGCCACCACTGAGCACCGGCCGCGCCCTCTTTCCTCACGCCAACCGCCACGACCTATGTTCGCCACGCCAGACGAAGCCGAGCACGCGTTCTACGAAGCCCTGGAACAGGCGGACTGCGTCCGCTTGATGCAAGTCTGGGCGGACGACGAGGAAATCGTCTGCATCCATCCGGGCGGCCTGCGCATCGTGGGCCACTCGGCGGTGCACGAATCGTGGCAACAGGTGCTGGCCAACGGCCCGCTGCACATCCGCCCGCTGCGCCCGCTGGTCATGCAGAGCATGATGTGCGCGGTGCACGTGCTGGTGGAACAGGTGGCGGTGCGCACGCGCGAAGGCACGCAGTTTGCCAACTGCTACGCGACGAACATCTATCACAAGGGGCCCACTGGCTGGCGCATGGTCATGCACCACGCCTCGCCCGCCCCCACCGAAGCGGGTGTGCTCGACTTGCACGACGTACCCGACATGCTGCACTAGAGACCGGGTGGATTTTTGTTGGCCGCTGCTCGTTTTGACACAACGCCCTGCCCTGTTCCCTCGTGGCTGCCCGGAGGCGACAGCCAAACCGTCTACGCCGCCCTGTTCGCGCAATACCATCGCATCGCCTTCGTGCGCGACCGCGTGGAAACGCCGGACACCGACTTCGTGGACTTCGACTGGACCGGGCCGGGCCTCTTTCCGCACAAGGCCGCCGACGGCGCGCCCGTAAGCGGCCAGCGTCCGGTCGCCAATGGCAGGACCGCCGCCGCGCGCTGGATGACCGACGCGGACTGGAAATCCCTGCCGCACACGCCGGACACGCCGGCGCTGGTGCTGTTCCATGGCCTGGAAGGCGGCAGCAACAGCCGTTACGCGCAGTCGATCGCGCATCATTTCCGGGCGCGCGGCTGGATCGTGGCCATCGCCCATTTTCGTGGCTGCTCCGGCACGCCCAACCGCCTGGCGCGCGCCTACTATTCCGGCGACTCAGCCGAGGTCGGTTTCCTGCTGGAGACCGTGCGCAGCCGCATCCCGCACGCCCGCTGGCATGCCGTGGGCGTGTCGCTGGGCGGCAACGCGCTGCTCAAGTACCTGGGCGAGCACCATGAGGACACGTCCTGGCTGACCGCCTGCGCCGGCGTCTCGGTGCCGCTGGACCTCGTGGCCTGCGGCAAGACCCTGTCCACCGGCCTCTTCAACCGGAAGATCTACACGGGGCATTTCCTCAAGACGCTCAAGAACAAGGTGCTTGAAAAGGCGCATCGCTACCCGGGTGCCATCGACGTGATGCGCATCGCGCACGCGCGCGACCTGCGCGACTTCGACGACGCCTATACCGCGCCCATGCACGGGTTCCGCAATGCGCTGGACTACTGGACGCGCGCCTCCAGCAAGCCCTGGCTGCCGCAGATCACCGCGCCCACGCTGGTGCTGAATGCGCTGAACGATCCGTTCATCCCGGCCAGCGCCCTGCCCAAGCCCGAGGAATGCTCGGCCAGCGTGCTGCTGCACCAGCCCGCCGATGGCGGCCACGCCGGTTTCCCGACCGGCGCCTTTCCGGCGCACCTGAACTGGCTGCCCCAGCGCCTGGGCCGCTTCTTCGAAACGGGCCTCTAGCCAGATTTGAAGCGCTCAAGCAGCTGCCGCTCTTCCGCCAGTTTGTCCTTGACTTCCTTGATCTGCACGTCGATCTGCGACTGCTCGTAGAAGTCGGAAGACATCCCGCGCGCCTGCTGCAGCTGCGACTCCGCCGCGGCGAAGGCGCCGATCTGCGTGTAGTAGCGGGCCATGTCTCGACGCGCCTGCACCGGCTTGCCGGTGCGTTCCTGACTCTGCGCCAGCATCTGGTAGAGGCTGGGTTCGTCCGCGCCCCATTGCCGGATCTTGCCGCGCAGATAGTCCTGGGCCTCGGCGTGGCGGCCGCCATTCTGCAGCGCCTGGGCATAGGCGATGCCCAGCGCGCGCCGGTCCGGCCAGCGCTTGGACGCGGCCTGCGCCAGCTCCAGCGCGCGGGCATTGTCCTTGCGGGCCAGCGCGATATCCACGCTCAGCTTGGCCAGCTGCGGCGACGACCGTCCGTCTTCCGAGGCCAGGGTCCAGTTGCGCTCCGCATCGGCCAGGCTGTTGCGCTGCAGGGCCTGCAAGGCCAGGCCATAGTAGGCCGCCGACTTGCGCACGCCGGACAGCGCCCGGGCCTCGTCCTGCAGTTGCTGCGCGGCCGAGCGCAGGCTGACCGCGTCGCGCCCCTGCACCACCCGCATCTTGGCGCGGATGTACCAGAAATCATCGCTGTCCACGTGCCGCGTCGGCGGCTGCGAGCGCGCCCGGTTCTGCACATCGGACATGCGCTCGATGGACAGCGGGTGCGTGCTGGCCCAGGAACCGCCGCCCATGCCCTCGTTCAGGCGCGAGGCGTTCATCAGCCGCCCGAACATGTCGGACATGCCCTGCGGGTCGTAGCCTGCCTTGGTCAGCATCTGGAAACCGGCGCGATCGGCCTCACGCTCGGCATCGCGCGAAAAGCCCAGCTGGCGGTTGATGGCGGCGGCCTGGCCGAACGCGGCCACGCCCATCGCCAGGTTGCCGCCACCGCCAGCCAGCGCCGCCAGCAGCGCGCCGGCCAGGCTGGCCAGCATCACCATGCTGTTCTGGTTCTGCTGGGTCATGCCGCGGGCGATATGGCGCTGCACCACGTGGCCGATTTCGTGAGCCAGCACGGCGGCCAGCTCGGACTCGCTGGCCGAGGCGACGATCAGTCCGGTATTCACGCCAATGAAGCCGCCGGGCATGGCGAAGGCGTTGATCTCGGGATCCCGCACGCCGAACATTTCCACCTCGGGCACGGCGCCGGGCGAATACGTGGCCAGCTTGCGCCCCATGGTGGTCAGATACTGGCTAAGCTCGGTGTCGTCGACATAGGTAGGGTCGCGCCGCCCCTGCGACATGATGGCCTCGCCCAGGCTGCGTTCCAGCATCGGGGAAAGCTCGGCCGACGAGGCCGCGCCCATGGAAGGCAGCCCGACGGGCTGGGCATGGGCCGCCAGCGGCAGGGCCTGGAAGACCAGCGCCGCGCTGAGCGCCGCGCTGACGCCTTGTTTCGCAATCGAGCAAATGGAGGGCATGTTCCTGCGTTTCATATGCCTATGATAGCGATCAGCTTAAAATGTTTCATCGTCCCCACAAGCGAGGTTTCAATGCGTCCCGTCCGTAAAGCCGTTTTTCCCGTCGCCGGCATGGGCACCCGTTTTCTGCCCGCGACCAAGGCGATGCCCAAGGAAATGCTGCCCGTCGTCGACAAGCCCCTGATCCAGTACGCAGTGGAAGAAGCGGTGGCTGCCGGCATCACGGACCTGATTTTCGTCACCGGCCGCAACAAGCGGGCCATCGAAGATCACTTCGATTCCGCCCCTGAACTCGAATCCGACCTGGAAAGCAAGGGCAAGCACGAGCTGCTGGCCATGGTGCGTGGCATTCTACCCGCCCATGTGAACTGCCTTTACATCCGCCAGTCCGCCCCGCTGGGCCTGGGACACGCCGTGCTGTCGGCCGCGCCGGCCGTGGGCGACGAGCCTTTCGCCGTGCTGCTGGCCGACGACCTGATCGACGCCGACACGCCCGCCATGAAGCAGCTGATCGACATCGCCGTCGCCCAGAATGCCAGCGTGCTGGGCGTGCAGGACGTGCCGCGCGAAGACACGCGCAAGTACGGGATTGTCGCGACCCAGGATGGCGACGCCCGCGCCAACGGCCGCACCGAGCGCGTCACGCATATCGTTGAAAAACCCGATCCGGCGGCCGCCCCGTCCACGCTGGCGGTGGTGGGCCGCTACGTGCTGGAAGCCGCCATTTTCGATCACCTGCGCTCGACCAAGATGGGCGCCGGCAACGAAATCCAGCTGACCGACGGCATCGCGTCGCTGATGCGCGAACGCGCGGTCTATGCGCACCGCTACGACGGCACGCGCTACGACTGCGGCAGCAAGGCCGGCATGTTCCAGGCCACCGTGGCGCTGGGACGCAAGTACCACGGATTGATTCCGGAATAAGCGCCCGGCTCAGGCCGAGACGGCGCGGGCCTTGGCCCGCGCCCGCGCATCGCGATCGGCCTTGCGCAGCCGGCCCTTGGCGGACAGGCGCATCAGGGTCCCCAGCGCCACCATCAATCCCACCACCTCCACCAGCGCCGCTGGAATCCACATGGTCAGGCCGCCGATGGTCTGGTCGGTCTGCGCCGACATGGCGACGGCGCGGCCGCACAGCTCGAACAAGGGATAGAGGTCGCTTTCGGAAAAGGCGATGACGGCGCCCGCCACCATCTGCGGCGCCATGGTGATGATGGGCGAAATCACGCGGCCGCCCGGCGACATGGCCGCCGGCGGGCTGGGACGCCGGTCCAGGATCAGGTTCCAGTACATGAAGCCGCTGATCACCACCGACCAGTTCATCAACCGGTACAGGCGCCAGTCCAGCATGGAATAGAACTGCACCGACGGCAGCAGCCATACCAGCACCAGGAACACGAACAGCGCGGGCACGAATATCTTGTTGGTCAGCACCGCCACCGTGGCGCGGCCCGGGCCGGTGCGCAGGAAGTCGCGCAGCCGCAGGCGCCAGGCCATCGGCAGCCCGGCGCGCATGACCTGTCCGGGGAAGGCCGCCATCACCAGCAAGGGCCCCAGGTGATGCAGCACCAGGTGCTGGGCGCGGTGGATGAAGAACATGCGCTCGGCGTAGTAGTCGAGCCGGGTATGCATGGACAGGTACAGCAGCACCATGCCCGACCAGAAGTACACCTGGCGGGCCAGCGTCACGTGATGCACCCGTTGGCCGCGCACGAACAGCACGATGGCCACGATGAACGAAGCCACCAGCGTGGGAGAGAACTCCCAGGGTACGAGCCACTCAAGACTGTCCATGCATGCCATCCGGAAGACCGCGGGGAAAGGCCGGCCCGGCGCCAGGCGCCGGGCCGCTGCTCACCGCCGATTGTAGTGGACGCCCGAAGGAGCGTCCCTCCCGGCATCAGAAACGGTGCGTCACGCCCGTGGCGAAGCGGGTGGTATGGGAATTGCCGGGGTCGAACTGGTTGTCCAGCGTGTAGTTCGACGCGTAGCCGGCGAATGCGTAGACCGTGGTGCGCTTCGACAGCTCGTAGGTATACCCCAGCGTCATCAACTGCGCCTTGCGCGCGGTCATGCCATCGGCCCATTGCCAGTCCGGCTTGGCCAGCGACCATTGGGCCAGCACCGTGCCGCGCCCAAGCGGCACGCTCACGCCGAGCAGCCAGGCGTTGACCGTGCCGCCGGCCGCGAAGGCGGCGGGGCCGAGGTTCTGTCCCAGGTTATCCGGATCGCCGCCGTCCAGGCCGACGTAGCCGTTGCGCTGGCGCGACCAGGCCGCCGACACCTTGAGCACCTCGAAGTCGTAGGAAGCGCCCAGCTGCAGCGCCTGCGGCCTGCCCTGGATGCCCTGCGGCGGCTGGGCCAGCCTCATCTGGTCCCAGGTCGCCACGGCCAGCAGCGGGCCATCCTCGTACTTCAGGCCCAGGCTCAGCGCGCGGTTGTTGGCGTTGGTGCGGAATTTCCCCTGCGCGTCGGCATCGAAGGAATAGCCGATCCCGGCCTGCCACCCCTGCCACTCCGGCGTGTAGTAGTTCACCAGGTTGCTGAACTGGTAGTTGTCCGAGGCCTTGAAGGTGGCGCCCATGCCCATTTCCTTCCAGGACGCGATCTCCAGCGCGTTGCCATAGGTCTTGCCCACGGTGTACTGGCGGCCCAGGCGCAACTCGCCCAGGTCATCATGGCCCAGCCCGACCCAGGCGCCATAGTTGAACAGGCTGCGGTCATCGGCCTGCCGTCCCGTGGATGGGTCGAAGCCGTTTTCCAGCTGGAAACGCGCGCTCCAGCCGTCTCCCAGGTCTTCCCTGCCCCGCAGGCCCCACAGCGAGTCCGTCAGGCCGCCATTGAGCATGCCGCTGCGGCTGCCCACGCCGGACACGTTCGTGACGGCCACCCCGGCGTCGACCACGCCGTAGATCTGGACCTCGGTGCCGGACAAGGCGGCTCCGTCGGCACGGGCGGCCAGGGGGCTGGCCAGGCTGGCCGCCGTCAACGCCGCACAAATGTAGTGCTTCTTCATGCATTTCTCCCGACTGCGCCGCGGGCCTTGCCCGCGGCATCGAACCGACTCATTGCCACCCGTACTTGCGGACCCAGATGCCCTTGAGCAGCTGCGTCAGCACGCAGTAGCTCAGGAGGATCCCGGCCAGCCAGGGGAAATAGCTCCACGGCAGCGCCTGCAGCTGGAAGTATCCGGCCAGCGGCGAGAACGGCAGGAACAGGCCCAGGCAAACCACCGCCAGCGTCATGAACATCAAGGGCCAGGCGGCGCGGCTCTGCAGGAACGGAATCCGGCGCGTGCGGATCATATGCACGATCAGCGTCTGCGACAACAGTCCCTCCACGAACCAGCCCGACTGGAACAGCGTTTGATGCTCGGGCGCATTGGCCTGAAATACATACCACATCAGGGCATACGTGGCGATGTCGAAGATCGAGCTGATGGGGCCGAAGAACACCATGAAGCGGCCCAGGCCGTCCGGATCCCATTGCTGGGGCTTTTTCAGCAATTCCTCATCGACATTGTCGAACGGGATCGCGGTCTGGGAGATGTCGTACATCAAGTTCTGCAGCAGCAGATGGATGGGCAGCATGGGCAGGAACGGCAGGAAGGCGCTCGCCACCAGCACCGAGAAGACGTTGCCGAAGTTCGAGCTGGCGGTCATCTTCAAGTACTTGAGCATGTTGCAGAAGGTCTTGCGGCCTTCGATGACCCCATCTTCCAGCACCATCAGGCTCTTTTCGAGCAGGATGATGTCGGCGGCCTCCTTCGAGATATCCACGGCCGAATCGACCGAAATGCCCACGTCGGCCGCGCGCAGGGCGGGCGCATCGTTGATGCCGTCGCCCATGAAGCCCACGGTATTGCCCTGGGCCCGCAGGCTGCGCACGATGCGTTCCTTGTGCGCCGGCGTCAGGCGGGCAAACACGTTGGCCTCGCGCACCGCCACGGCCAGCTGCGCATCGGTCATGGCTTCGATCTCCGCGCCCAGCACGACCTTGCGGACCTCGAAACCGACTTCGCGGCAGACCTTCTGCGTCACCAGCTCCACGTCGCCGGTCAGCACCTCGACCTCGATGCCCGATTCCTTCAGCGCGGCCAGGGCGGGCGCGGTGGATTCCTTGGGGGGGTCCAGGAAGGCGATGTAGCCGACCAGGATCAGGTCGGACTCGTCAGCCACCCCGTAGGCCTGCTGGGTGGGCGGCAGCTCCTTCACGCCCACGGCGATCACGCGCAGGCCGTCGCGGTTCAGGTCGGCCGTGACCTTGCGGATGTCGGCGCGGCGCGCGTCGGTCAGCAGTTGCACTTCTGCACCCACGCGCAGGCGGGTGCAGGCCGACAGCACCTCCTCCAGCGCGCCCTTGCAGATCAGCTCATGGTGTTCGCGACCGTTCTCGACCTCGTTCACCACCACCGACATGCGGCGGCGCGCGAAGTCGAAGGGAATCTCGTCGACCTTGCGGTAGCTCGCCGCCAGATTGAGCTTGCGCTCCACCTCGGCGTGCTGCAGCACCGCCACGTCCAGCAGGTTCTTCAGCCCGGTCTGGTAGTAGCTGTTCAGGTAGGCATAGGCCAGCACGTCGTCGCTGGCGGCGCCATACACATCGGTATGGCGCTCCAGCACGATGCGGTCCTGCGTCAGCGTGCCGGTCTTGTCGGTGCACAGCACGTTCATCGCGCCCAGGTTCTGGATGGCGTCCAGGCGCTTGACCACGACCTTGCGCCGCGACATCCGTACCGCCCCCTTGGCCAGGGTGGCGGTGACGATCATGGGCAGCATCTCGGGCGTCAGGCCCACGGCGATCGCCAGCGCGAACAGCAGCGCCTCGAGCCAGTCGCCCTTGGTGAAGCCGTTGATCAGCATGACGATGGGCGCCATCACCAGCATGAAGCGGATCAGCACCCAGCTGACGCGATTGATGCCCTGCTGGAACTGGGTCGGCACGCGCGCGGTCTGCGTGACGCGTCCGGCGAGCTGGCCGAAGTAGGTGTCGGCGCCGGTAGCCACGATCAGGGCCGTGCCCGAGCCGCTGACCACGTTGGTGCCCATGTAGGCCATGTTCTCCAGTTCCAGCGAATTGGCCGTCTCGACGCGCTGCGTGGCGCTCTTCTCGACCGGCAGCGATTCGCCCGTCAAGGCCGCCTGCGCCACGAACAGGTCCTTGGCGGTCAGGATGCGGCAATCGGCCGGGATCATGTCGCCCGCGGACAGCAGCACCACGTCGCCGGGCACCAGGTCCGCCAGCGGCAGTTCCATGCGGCGCGAGCCGCTGGCGTGCGGTGCCACGCCCAGCGCGCGCCGGACCTCGCCCTCGGAGGGATCGCCCGCGTCGCTGCGCAGCACGGTGGCCGTGTTCTGCACCATCGCCTTGAGCGCCTCGGCGGCGCGATTGGAGCGGCGCTCCTGCGCGAAGCGCAGCAGCGTGGAAATGACCACCATCGAGCCGATGATGATGACGCCGCGCCATGACTGGTCGTCAGGCTCGGCCATCCAGACATCGGTGACCCACGACAGCGTGGCCAGCGCAGTCAGCAGCAGATTGAAAGGGTTGCGGTACGAGTACCACAGGTGGACATACCAGCGCAGCGGCGCTTCGTGGTCGACCTCGTTGCGGCCATGCCGCTCGCGCGCGGCGCTGGCCTGCGCTTCGCTCAGGCCGCCGGCGCGGCTGCCGAAGCGCTGGAACAGCGTCTCGGTATCCTGGCCGGACAGTTCCAGCATGCGGCGGTTGGCATGACGGGCCGCGTCGGGCGGCACGGCAGCCACCTCGCCGCCGCGCTCCAGCATGGGCGAGCGGCGGAAATGGCGCCCGGTGCGCCGCGCTCGGGCGGCGGATGAGAAGAATGACTTCAGGAACGTCAACATCGGAGTGCTCCGGTTGTTTGTTTTCTTGTCCCGCGCGGCGTCCGGGGAAGGATCCCCGGGGAACGGCGCAACCGCGAAGATGGACGCGGCGCGGGAGCTTTTTCTGGGAGACACGGACGACAGGCTGCGTGCCTGGCACGGGCGTGCGCGGCCGCGGCCAGCGGGCGCAGGCCGTCGATCCGCCGCGTACGGGCGTGTTCAAGCACCGGAGCAATGTTGCCGGTGTCCGGATCGCGTCAAGAAGCGCGCCGGGCGCGGAAAACGGAAAGGGAAGCGAGCGGGAGAATCGATACCGGCGGATCGGGCGGACGCTGGGTCAGCCAGGCCGGGGATTCAATGCTGCGGGTTCCGTACGGACCAGGATGCGCCTGGCCGGTCGGCTCGCAGGGAGTGGACTGGTCAGACAGGCATGCCGGCGCCGCGCGCGGGGCGCAATCGAGGCTCGGGGTCTAAGGCACTAGGCATGATTTCTCCTGTGTGTGGACGGGCAGCCGCGGGCGTTCAGGCCGCCAGCGGCTGGACGCCGAAATGCACGTGGCGCACGGCGGGGTTGGCGCTCAGGCGACGGGCCTGGGACATCAGTTCGCCGCGCAATTCGGGGGGGCAATTGACGGTGATGCAGGCCGACGCCAGGCCGGGATCCGAGCCCTGGTCGATCTGCACCTGCGAAACATCCAGGCCGGCGGCGCTGAAGTCCAGGCAGATCTGCTTGCGCAGGGAACCCAGTTCATCGCGCGGACAAATGACCGTCAGCCGCGACGTGCCGCGGCGGCGGCCCTGGGCGGTGGCGCGGTCCACGCCGGCGCGGCGCAGGAACAAGTCGAAGAAACGCATGGCGACCTCCATTGCAAGAACGGAGGAGCGGTTTCGCGAACATGCGCGCACGCGCCGCGCTCGACGGCCGGGCACGATGGACGTGCGCGAACGCGGGCGCTGCGGACGAGCGACGGTTCTGGCGGTTTACGTTGGGGAGATGCCCGGCAAGCCGTGGGCTTGCGCGATGGCCCGGGCTGACGCCTGGACCTTGGGATACGCCGCAACCTGTTCAACAGGCGCGGCAGACGGAGTGCTGCGTGATCCTGTTAAACAGCGGTGTCGATGCAAGATCGACTTTCGCCGGAATCGGTATTCACGAAGACTGCTCCTGGGATGGATAACGGGCAGAATTTTACGCGGGTTTCCACTGATGGACAACACTTTGGTCGCGTAAAGGGCACAAAAAAGTGGAATCCGCGCGCATTCCACCGCCGCGCGCCCCGGCCTCGATCACGGGCATGGCTGCCGCGCCATGATGGCGCGGCAGCCACCGTCCTCCGACAGAAGCGCGCGGCGCCGTCCTCAGGCGTAGAAGTGCCAACCCAGGTAGATGGCGAACAAGGCGTAGAACCCGCCCGCAGCCGACAGCACCGGCACGGTGATGCCGGAAGACCGGAAGCGCAGCCAGAGCAGGCCGATGGACAGCATGGTGAACAGGCCGGCGGCGAGCAAGGGGGCGTCCAGCAGCCAAGGCGTCATGAAGATGCCCAGCGCGCTGGGAATGGTGGCCTGGATCATCATGGCGCCCGAGATGTTGGCCAAGGCCAGCCGCTCCTTGCCCTGGCGCACCCAGATCAGCGCATTCATGATTTCCGGCAGTTCGGTGGCGACCGGCGCCAGCAGCAGCGCCGCCAGGTGCGGCGAGGCACCCATGGCCACGCCCAGCGTTTCGATCTGGTTGACGAACACATGCGACGCGCCGGCGATCACCACCAGCGCCAGCGCCGTCTGCGTGATGGCCCAGGACAGCGCGGGATCCGTATCGCGGGGGCGCAGCTTGAGCGGCTCCAGGTCTTCGCTGGCCAGGCTCTCCTCGTCATTGCTCAGCTCGCGCTTCACATAGAGGCCGTAGGTGACCAGGAACAGGATGCCCAGCCAAGGCTTCCAGGCGAAGGCCAGCAGCCCCAGCCCGACCTTGAAGACGAAGATGCCCATGAACCAGGCCTGGTCGCGGGCCAGCCTGCGCTGGTCCGCGTTGATACAGTCCAATTGCGTCGCGCGGCCGCGGTGGGCGCGCCACAGGGCCAGGCCGACGACCGCGTAGGCCAGCGTCGCCAGCACCAGCGGACCGCCCATCGCGGCGCCCACGCCGATGTCCTTCTGCTCGGGGGTGTCGCCGAACACGACGGCCATGAAGGTCACGGCGCTTTCCGGCAGCGCGGTGCCGAAGGCGGCGAGCACGGTGCCCGTCGCGGTGGCGCCCAGTTCGAACCGGTGGCCGACCCACTCGACGCCATTGACGAAGTACTCGCAGGCGAAATAGATGACCGCCGCGGACAGGAAAAACAGGAAGAGAGTGAGCAACATGGGAGCGAATGCGGCCGGACGAGCGGATACCAATGGCACGACGCTGCCGCTCGCCCGGCCAAGGGTGAACGCAACGCGGCCAAAGGTCTCGCCTGGCAGTTCCATGTGGCGGGCGTGCCGCAAGCATGGAAACCGTCAGCGCCATGGAGTTCTAGCGGTTGCTCCGCAACCCTGAACCACCAAGTTTGTTGACGCTGACTCCTTTGGGGAACAAAGGATGGCTACTCCCCAATGACTGAGCCGCGATTGTAGCAGCCTGCCGGCCGCGTTGGCGGGAATTTCCGCGTCGGCGGCGCGGACTGTCCGCGCGGCCGCGCGAGGGCCGCCGAGCCGCGTTAAAGTGGAAGCCAACGCAGCCTGCGTCCAGGCATCCGAGCCGCCTGCCGCCGCATGCCGCTCCCGACAACGCCACCCGCGGGGCCGCGCGCCCCGGCCGCCCATGAGCCTGCCGCCCGACGATATCGCCCCCTATGCCGCCCGCCGCCACCGCCTGATGGAACGCATGCGCGCGGCCGGCGGCGGCATCGCCGTGCTTGCCACCGCGCCCGAGGCCATCCGCAACCGCGACGCCGAATATCCCTACCGGCACGACAGCGACTTCTTCTACTTGAGCGGCTTCACCGAACCGGAGGCCTGGCTGGTGCTGATCGCCGGCGCCACCGACCGCGCGCTGCTGTTCTGCCGTCCACGCCATGTCGAGCATGAGATCTGGGAAGGCAAGCGCTTCGGCCCGGAAGCCGCCGCCGAATACTTCGGCTTCGACGACGCGCATCCGATCGACGCGCTCGACGAACTGATGCCCACGCTGCTGATGGACCAGCCCACGCTATACGCGCCGCTGGCGGGCGACCGACGCGCCGACGGCCGCCTGCGGCGCTGGCTGACCGCCGCCCGCGAATCCGGCCGCGGCGGGCACCAGCCGCCCGAGCGGCAACAGGACCTGCGCCCCATCCTGGCGGACATGCGGCTGATCAAGGACGCCACGGAGATCGCCGCCATGCGCCGCGCCGCCAAGATCTCCGCCGGCGCCCATGCCCGCGCCATGCGGGCCGCCCGCGCCGGCATGCGCGAGTACGAGCTGGAAGCCGAGCTGCTGTATGAATTCCGGCGCCAGGGCGCGCAGTCGGTGGCCTACAACAGTATCGTGGCGGCCGGCGCCAACGCCTGCGTGCTGCACTACCCGGCGGGAGACGCCGTGCTGCGCGACGGCGACCTGGTGCTGATCGACGCCGGCTGCGAGGTCGACAGCTATGCCAGCGACATCACGCGCACCTTTCCCGTGAACGGCCGCTACAGCGGCCCGCAGCGGGCGCTGTACGACCTGACGGCCGCCGCGCAGGACGCGGCCGTGCAGGCCACGGCGCCGGGCCGCTCCTGCAACGATTCTCACGATGCCGCCGTCCGGGTCTTGGCCCAGGGCATGCTGGACCTGAAGCTGCTGAAGGGGTCGCTGGACGGCGTGATCGAATCCGGCGCCTACAGCCGCTACTACATGCACCGCACCGGCCATTGGCTGGGCCTGGACGTCCACGACGTGGGCGACTACCGCCAGCCCGGCCCCGCGCACGGCGGCGAGCGTCCCTGGCGCGCGCTGCAGGCCGGCATGATGCTGACCATCGAACCCGGCATCTACGTGCGCCCCGCCGACGACGTGCCCGAGGCCTACTGGAACATCGGCATCCGCATCGAGGACGATGCGCTGGTCACCGACGAGGGCTGCGAGCTGATCACCCGCGGCGTGCCGGTGCAGGCCGGCGAGATCGAGGCGCTGATGCGTGAATAGGGGCGGCGGCTACAGCACGTAGCCGTCCAGCCAGCCCATCGCGACCCAGATGTACACCACCACCATGGCGATGGCGAACATGGCCACGATCGAGCCGATCAGGCAGGCGCTCAGCGCCACCAGGACCGGCCCCCAGCCCGTCGCCGACGGTCGGCCCAGGCCGGGGTTGTAGCGCCGGTCGAATTTCTCGTCGGGCATGAGCGAGAAGACCACGCTCTCGACGAAGCCGTCGATCATTGGGATGAACAGCAGGAAGAAAGCCGGGTTGTCGTACCAGACCGGATAAAGGCTGAACGCGCCGGCCAGCGCCAGCGCGGCGTACAGGCTCACCGCCCAGGCGTGGCGGCGGCCCAGATACCACCAGTGCGCGCCGGCCCAGCCCAGGAAACACGCCAGCAGGCCAACGGCGACCTTGCCTCGCGGCCGGCGCGGCGTTGCGGCGGAAATCGAAGAAGTGGCCTGGGCCTGCGTCATGTCATTGCTCCTGTGGCGTGGGCGCGCCTGCCGCCTGCCGGCGATTGTAGTGGACGGTTAAACTTCCGCACATGACTGCTTCCGCCTTCGACATTGCGATTCTCGGCGCCGGCCCCGTCGGCCGCGTCCTGGCCCTGATGCTGGCGCGGGTGGCGCCGGATCCGGCCCGCATCGCGCTGCTGCAAGGCACGGCTCCCGCCGCCACGGCCGACGCCGCGCCCGCGACCGATCCGCGCGTGCTGGCCATGAACCACGGCAGCCGCGTGCTGCTCGAGTCGCTGGACGCCTGGCCGGAACGCTCGGCCGACATCCGCAGCATCCATGTCTCGCAGCGCGGCCGCCTGGGCCGCAGCCTGATCCGCCATACCGACTTCGACGTGCCGCAGCTGGGCAGCGTCGTCGGCTATTCGGGCCTGTACGCCCGGCTCGAAGCCCGCGTCGCCCAGTGCGGCGTGACCCTGCTGTCGGGACCGCCGGCCCGGATCCTGGAGCAGGACGCCGACGGCGTGCGCATCGCCCAGGGCGACACCGAATTGCGCTGCCGGGTGGCGGTGCAGTCCGACGGCGCGGGCGGCGAAGACCTGCGCCGCGACTATGGCCAGCATGCCGTGCTGACCACGGCGCACGCCACCTTGCCGCGCCCAGGCTGGGCCTGGGAGCGCTTCACGCCCGAAGGGCCGCTGGCCCTGCTGCCCCATCCGCACACGCCCGAAGCCCATTCCGTGGTCTGGTGCAGCACGCCGGAACGCGCCGCCGAACTGGCCGCGCTGGACAACGCGGCCTTCTCGCGCGCGCTGACCGCCGCCTTCGGCGACCGCCTCGGCCGCCTGTCCAGCCAGGCGCCGCGCCATGTCTTCCCGCTGGCGCTGAGCGCCCGCCGCGCCCAGGTGCAGGGGCGCGTGGCGGCCATCGGCAATGCGGCCCAGACCCTGCACCCGGTGGCGGGCCAGGGCCTGAACCTGGGCCTGCGCGACGCCGCCCGGCTGGCGCAGGCGCTGGGCGCCTGGCTGCCGGGCCCGGACGCCAGCCCGGCCCCGGCACTGGCCGAGTTCGCCGGCGCGCGCCAGTTCGACCGCCTGATCACCGCCGGCCTGACCGACCTGATGCCGCGCGTGTTCGCCACCGGCCTGGCGCCGGTGGAGCATGCCTGTGGCCTGGCGCTGCTGGGCCTGGATCTGGCGGCGCCGCTGCGCGCGCCGCTGGCCCGGCATCTGCTGCAGGGATTCCGGGCCTAGCCCGGCGCCGGCCGCCACGATCCGGCCCTGTAAAAAGGGCCACGCTCCGCTTCGTCCGCCCAGGCTTGTTACCAAGCCGTTGCCGGATGAAAAAGGGGGTTCGATCAGGCCGGTTAAAATGTGACCATGCGCATCGGTCCCTGGACTCTCCCCAACAATGTACTGGTCGCGCCCATGGCGGGCGTGACCGATCGGCCTTTCCGGCAGCTTTGCAAGAAGCTGGGGGCCGGCTATGCCGTGTCCGAAATGGCGGCCAGCAACCCCAAGCTGTGGGACAGCGTCAAGACCTCGCGCCGCCTGAACCACGACGGCGAGATCGCCCCCATTTCGGTCCAGATCGCCGGCGCCGACCCGGCCATGATGGCCGAGGCCGCGGCCTTCAACGCGGCCCGGGGCGCCAAGATCATCGACATCAACATGGGCTGCCCGGTCAAGAAGGTCTGCAACGTGGCCTCCGGCTCGGCGCTGCTGCGCCATGAAGACCTGATCGTCCGCATCCTGGACGCCGTGGTGGCGGCCTGCGCGCCGCTGGGCGTGCCGGTCACGCTCAAGACCCGCACCGGCTGGGACCGCGAGAGCCGCAACGCGCTGCGCGTGGCCCGGCTGGCCGAGAATGCCGGCATCGCCGCCCTGACGCTGCACGGCCGCACCCGCGCCGACCTGTACACCGGCCATGCCGAATACGACACCATCCGCGCGGTCCGCGCGGAGCTGAAGATCCCGCTCATCGCCAACGGCGACATCGACTCGCCCGAGAAAGCGAAACACGTCCTGGATTACACTGGCGCCGACGCGGTGATGATCGGACGGGCGGCCCAGGGCCGTCCCTGGATCTTCCGCGAAATCGACCACTACCTGCGCACGGGCGAAAAACTCGCCCCTCCCTCCCATGGGGAAATGCGCGAGCTGCTGCTCGAACACCTCGACGACCACTACCGCTTCTATGGCGAGCACACCGGCGTACGCACGGCGCGCAAGCATATCGGCTGGTATCTGGAAGGCCTGCCGGACGCGGACTCGTTCCGCGACCGCATGAACCTCATCGACAACACCCGCGACCAATGGCGGGCGGTGTCGGAATGGTTCCTCGCACTATCGAACGACGGCGACCACAATCCGGCGCCGGCCGTTCAAGCCCTGCTGGCGGCATGACCGCCTCAACACCAACATAAAAATATCTGTACTCCGATGAGCAAGAAAGATGTCCTGGAAGAATGCGTGCGCGCCAGCCTGGAGCGCTATTTCGAAGACCTGGGTGAATCCGAGCCTCACGACATGTGGGACATGGTGATGCGCTGCGTTGAGCGCCCGGTGCTTGAAGTGGCGCTGGAACGGTCCGGCGGCAACCAGTCGCGGGCATCCGAAATGCTGGGCATCACGCGCAACACGCTGCGCAAGAAGCTGCTCGCCCACAACATCCAGGTATAGATCCCCACGCCAGCGGACGGCCCGCCCGGCACGGGCCGCCCCCTTCCAGATTTCCCATCCA
>NZ_JAGTJY010000036.1:29295-30513 GCF_018195695.1 Achromobacter sp. Marseille-Q0513
TTCCCAACCAGTACCCGAACGAGAAAGGCGCCCGCGCCCCACTCCGCCCTCACCATGAAAATCGAAACCGCCCTGCTTTCGGTGTCCGACAAGACCGGCATCGTTGAATTTGCCCGCGCCCTGGCCGCGCGCGGCGTGCGCCTGCTCTCGACCGGCGGCACCGCCAAGCTGCTGGCCGAATCCGGCCTGAACGTCACCGAAGTCGCCGCCCACACCGGTTCGCCCGAGATCCTGGACGGCCGCGTCAAGACGCTGCATCCGAAGATCCACGGCGGCCTGCTGGCGCGCCGCGACAGCGCCGAGCACATGGACACCATCAAGGCGGCGGGCATCGACCGCATCGACATGCTGGTGGTCAACCTCTACCCGTTCCGCGAAACGGTCGCCAAGCCCGGCTGCACCTTCGCCGACGCGGTCGAGAACATCGACATCGGCGGCCCGGCCATGCTGCGCGCCGCCGCCAAGAACCACGGCACCGAAGCCGGCGGCGTGACCGTGGTCATCGACCCGGTGGACTACTCGCGCGTGCTGGGCGAAATGGACAAGGGCGGCAACACCTCCTACGGCCTGCGCCTGGAGCTGGCCGGCAAGGTCTACGCCCACACCGCCGCCTATGACGGCGCCATCGCCGCCTACCTGAGCAGCCTGGCCGAAGCCGAGCCCAAGCAGGACGCCGCCCCGGCCCGCAACGAATGGCCCGGCACGCTGACGCTGCAGGTCAGGCAGCAACAGGCCCTGCGCTACGGCGAGAACCCGCACCAGACGGCGGCCTTCTACGTCGATCCGCAGCGTCCGGCCGGCCTGCTGGGCAACTACCGCCAGCTGCAGGGCAAGGAACTGTCGTACAACAACATCGCCGACGCCGACGCGGCCTGGGAATGCGCGCGCAGCTTCGAGGCGCCCGCCTGCGTCATCGTCAAGCACGCCAACCCCTGCGGCGTGGCCGTCGCGGCCAACACGCTGGGCGCCTACCAGCAGGCGTTCAAGACCGATCCGACCTCGGCCTTCGGCGGCATCATCGCCTTCAACCGCCCGGTCGACGCCGCCACGGCCGAAGCCGTCAGCGCGCAGTTCCTGGAAGTGCTGCTGGCGCCGGCCTATGACGGCGCGGCGCTGGCCATCCTGGCCGCCAAGAAGAACGTGCGCGTGCTGGAAGTGCCGATGGGCGCCGGCCAGAACGCCTTCGACGTCAAGCGCGTGGGCGGCGGCTGGCTGGTG